>JAGRKY010000590.1 GCA_020442095.1 Bauldia sp. | reverse complement strand
GTTGGCGCCCGCGCCGCCGCGGCCGCCCGCACCCCCGACGCCCGCCTGCCCGGCCACGCCGCCGGTCGTGGACAGCAGATAGGCCGTGCCCGCGACATTCACCGTGTCCCAGCTGTCGGCGATCGTGATGTCATTGCCGACATTTCCCGGATTTCCGGCAAGTCCTGTCGGCACCGTGCCGTTGGCGACGGACCCGTCGATCACCGTCGTGCCGAGGGCAACGAGGTTCAACTCCACGCCGTCGACGGTGATCCGGCTGTTGTCGGAACTCTGCGGCACGCCATCGAGCGTGTAGAGCCAGGGATAGGTCTGGATTTCCGTCCCGCTGGTTGCGACAGCCCCGCCGAAATCGAGATCGGACAGCGGAGCGCCATTGCCCACCCCCAGGCCGGAAGCCGTGACCGCTCCGGTAGTCGAAATGGTGATCTCGCGGTCGTCGCCCTCCGTGGACGCAATGATCTCGAGATAATAGTCGGACCCGCTGCTGATGACGGAGGCCGTCAGGCCCCAGCTGTTGGTCGTCGACTGCGTGTTGAACTCGGTCGCGACCTCGGCAAGCGTCCGGCCGTCGGTCGGCACGTTGGAGCCGTTCAGCGTCTCGCCGAAGGCGACCGAGAACGGCGTCGCCGGATTGACCCCGTTGTCGATCTGGCCGCTGATCGTGAAGGCCGCGCCATCATTGACCCAGGCCGTGCTGGTCATCGCGGAGACCGAGGTCAGTACCGAGGTCTCGCTGTTGTAGCCCTCCTGCGTCACCACGATCGTCGAGGGCGAGGACAGGACGGAATAGGAGGACGACCCGGCGTCGTAGTTCTCGATCTGCGCCACGCCCGTGTTGCTCGACGTCAGGTTGGTGACGGTGCCGCTGGTCGGCGCCGCGCCGCCATTGCCCGGCGCATGAACGATCGCAGTCGGAAAGGAGTAGCCGACGCTCGCACATGCTTCGCCCCAGGTCATTTGCGGGCAGGTATAGTACCCCGACCCGCCATTCTGGCCATTGAGCCCGGCGGAGGGAACCACGGCGATATCGGAGGACGGCGCCACCGTTTCGGTGGTGCTGACCTGGCTCGTTAGATCCTGGGCGAATGACGAAACGCTGGCGCCAGACGCAACCAGCGCTGCGCCGAGAAGCACGAAGCCATTTGCGCGAAAAGACGCAAGCAGCCCCCTCGGCCTGTACCCGCACGCCATTCTACACGCCCCCAGAACTAAAAACGACAGATATACCTACATGAATGTTATATCGTCGGGGAACGCGAGATTTCTTCTTTTCCACATTTATCTTTTCCCGACATGTACTTAACACATGTCAATCTTAACCTTTTGTTTTCCACATAAATTTGAAACCTGAAAATAACCATGGAAACCATCCGCTTGCGCAAGACGGCGAATGCACAAAGTAAACGGATGAACGTCGCAGCCGGCATCACTGGCACTTGATTGCGCGGAAACGCTCCGCTAGCGCTGGAGCCGGAGCCCCCTTGGCGGAACTGGTAGACGCAAGGGACTTAAAATCCCTCGGCCTTTGGCCGTGCCGGTTCGATCCCGGCAGGGGGCACCATTTGCCATCGAACGCCGCTTCACAACGCCGGAAAGGCCGCCTAAACAGGAGCCATGGTCGCACCGTCTGAAAAGCCCTCTTCCGAAACCGCCAATCCCGGCCCCGCCGTCGTCACCGCCGGCGCGCTGGTGATCGGCGACGAGATCCTCTCGGGACGCATCCGCGAGAAGAACGCCGGCCATCTCGCCGCCGTGCTGACCGCGATCGGCATCGACCTGAAGGAAATCCGCGTCGTCGGCGACGACGAGGCGGCGATCGTCGAGGCCGTCAACGCGCTGCGCGCACGCTATACCTATGTCTTCACTTCCGGCGGCATCGGCCCGACCCATGACGACA
>JAGRKY010000589.1 GCA_020442095.1 Bauldia sp. | reverse complement strand
CCGCCCGTGATGGACCGGGGCCAGGGCGAGGAGACGGCCGGTTCCGTCATCGACGGTCGCGACCGCGATCGACGGGTCGAGATGGTCGATCGCCGGCAGGAGGATGCCGGGATGGAAGAAGACGTTGGCGTCGGCGCAGCGGGTCGCGAGGTCACGCCAGTCGGCGATCCTCGTGGCGGCTTGGGCGGACGTCAGCCAGGCGCCCGGCTTGCCGGGACGCTCGTCCCGCGCGGCCGGTGGGCGTTGGGGCAGCCTGCCCGGCTTTTCGGACAGCGTCGCGGAGGAGAACCCGATGTCGCTCATCGCCCCTTTTCCCCTTCCGCAGCGACCGGCCCGAAGGCGAAGAAGACGAAGGAATGGATGCCGAGCCGGTTCCGCGCCGCCAGATAGAGGGCGACCGATTCGAGGAGCAGGGCGGTCGCCGTGGCGATCGCCGCGCCGGACAGACCCAGGACCGGGATCAGCGCAAGATTGAGCGCGACATTGACGATGAAGGCGATCGTGTAGATCGCCGCGCAGAGCCGTTGCTGGCCGGCCATGGTGAGCAGGCTCTCGGCCGGGCCGATCGACGCCCTGGCGAGGATGCCGGCCGACAGGATGACGAGCAGCGGATAGCCGCTTCCGAAGGTCGGTCCGAAAAGCAGGAGCAACTGCTTGCCGACGAGGAGCACGAAGGCAACCAGCAGCAGGGAGGGCCAGAAGGTCCAGTGCAGGGTGTCGCGAACGAAGGACCTCAGCCGGATGTCGTCGCCGTTGGTATAGTATTTCGAGAAGCGCTGCGCGCCGCCGGCCCGGACGGCGAAATAGACGAAATGGACCAGGGCAAGCGTCTTGGTCGCGGCGAAATAGACGGCGACCAGGTCCGGCTGCAGGAAGTAGCCGACGAGGAGGATGTCGACGTTGGTGAGAAGATTGAAGAAGCCCTCGACGACGAAGATCGGCAGGGCGACGCCGATCCACAGCATCGGCTGATAGCGCCGCGGGCCGCTGGGGACGGTGCGGCGCAGGCGCCGTTCGAGCGTGACGAGCTGGGCGATCGAGGTGAGATAGGTGGCGACGATCACCGCGCCCATCGCCGTGACGGCATCAGGCTTCCAGCCGAGTGCGATAGCCGCCGCCATGGCTCCCAGAATGATGATCGGCCGGACGATATAGGTCGGCCAGAGGCTGAGATCGGCCCAGCTGAAGGCGCGCGAGACGCCATCCTGGACCTCGCCCAGCGCCAGCATCGGCAGGGTCACCGCACCGAGATAGAGCGGGATCAGATAATAGTTCGAGAGCAGGTCGCCGAAGACCATGAGACCGAGCATGCCCAGTCCGGCGATCGCCGAGGCGGCGAGGAAGCCGTAGAGCCGGCTGCCGACGAGAACGCCGCGCAAAAGGTCGGAATCGCCGCGCTCGACATATTCGGGGACGAAGCGGACGATGGCGGTCTGGAAGCCGAGGCAGGCGATGCCGCCAAGAATGACGGCGCCGACCCAGACGACGACGAAGACGCCGTATTCGAAATCGCCCATCCACCGGGCGAGCAAAACCTGGCTGATATAGGCGATGCCGGCGCTGACCACCCGGACGGCGAAAGCGATGACCGCGATGCGCTGCGAGACCGAGCGGTCGTCGATGCCGTAGAGGATCGAATCGAGCCGATCGCCGAGAGGCACCAATTGACGGCCGAACCGGCCGCCAAAGGCTCTTTCGGCGGCGCCGGCAAACGAAACGCGCACGTGGGGAGTCTCCGCCTGAATTGTCGCAGCCGCCATCTTGCCGGTTCGAGTTTTAAAAAAACTGAACCGACTACCTCGGAAGAGAATTATGGACGGCGCCGGTTACATACAAATCAAGTTTATTTCACCCTCTCTTCAAGGTTAACGGCGGGTGAATATTGTCGGATTGGCCGGAAAAACCATCCGGTCCGCGGCGGACAGGCCGCTGTTCCCAAGCCGGCGGCGGACGCCTAGCATCGCCGCCATGGTGAACACGCGATGACGACCCCGCCGGACTGGCAGCACGACCTCTATCTCGACCTGCGCGGGCTTGCCTGTCCGCTGCCGGTGCTGAAGACCCGCAAGGCCCTGGGCGGTCTTGGCACGGGCAAGCGGCTGATGGTCGAGGCCACCGATCCGCTCGCGGCGCTCGACATTCCCAACCACGTCCGCGAATCGGGGAACCGGCTGGTTGCCGCCGAGACGAGCGGCGGCACGTATCGATGCCTGATCGAGCGTCTCTGAGGCGGCTACTGGAGGATCAGTTCGGCGCCGGCCGGATAGGGCGGCCGTGGCCGCGGCAGCGGCAGGTTGGCGGTCGAGGGCACGCCCCCGCCTCCGCTTCCCGTCGCGCCGCCTCCGCCGCCCGACCCTCCCGCCGAGGCCCTGACGGGATCGGCACCGCCGGTATAGACAGGGACCGGCTCCATCAGCACGAATCGCGGGCCGAGCGCGGACTTGGCGGCGGCCTTTTGCGGCGCCCGCTTGGTCTCGCAGATATCCTTGCGAAGATTGACCGGCCCACCGGGCGCCGGGCGGGTCTGGAAGGATGCGAGCTTCTGGCCGAAGGCGCCGCCGAAAAGACCGGAAAAGCCGCGATCGAGGAGCTGGGCTGCCGTCTCGGCGCGGGCGTCGGAAGAGGTCTCGCCGAGGACGACCACCATCAGGGTGCGGCCGTTGCGGGTGGCGGTCGCGACGATGTTGAAGCCCGAAGCGCAGATGAAGCCGGTCTTCAGCCCGTTGGCGCCGGGGTAATGCTCGAGCAGGGTGTTATAGGACTTGAGGACCTTGGGGCCGGCGCGGATCGCCGGAATGCGGAAGTATTCGCGATACTGGGGAAAGTCCATCCACAGGGCGCGGGCGAGGACGGCGAGATCGCGGGCGGTGGTCACCTGTCCGGTCGCGGGCAGGCCGTTGGGGTTGACGAAATGGGTGCCGTTCATGCCGAGGCGGGCGGCCTCGGCATTCATCAGCACGACGAATTTCGCCTCGCTGCCGCCGATCGTCTCGGCGATCGCCATCGCGATGTCGTTGGCCGAACGGACGATCATCATCTTCAACGCGTTGTCGATGTTGATGACCGTGCCGACCTTGTAGCCCATCTTGGAGGGCGGCTCGGCCAGTGCGTTCTTGGAGACGACGACCGGCGAGGAGAACTTGAGCTGGCCGCTCTGGAGCGCCTTGAAGGTCAGGTAGGCGGTCATCAGCTTAGTCAGCGAGGCCGGCGGCCAGAGCTTGTTGGAGTTGTCGCTGTTGATCACAACGCCCCGTCCGACATCGACGACGATATAGGCCGGATCCTGGCTGGCATACGCCGACCAGCCGGTCAGGGAGACAATGAGGACGGCAATCAGAAGCGTCAGTTTCAACGTCGGGCCCCAGACATCCTGCGCGGTCGCGACGCCCCCGACCGCTTTCCGGTCTTTCATATCGGCTTGGCGAGACTTTGGCAAAGCGCCGTCGTGACGGGGTTTAGTCGAAAAATTGCGCGTCGTGGCTGCGAAACAGGCAATTGCCTAAATTGTGGATGGTGGCGTCGGATGCCGGCAAGCGGATATCCTTGCGGCGCCTCGTGGCTTCAGGATTGCATGAGCGGGCCGGATCGGAAAAATGCCGCCATCGATGACCACCGCCTCCATTGCCATTGCCGGAGAAACACGGCCGGGACCGACCTCGGCGCCGCAGATGCAGCGGGTGCGCGGCGAGGCCCGGGTGACGATCCGTCGCGAGGGCGCGCATAACCGCCTGGACGGGCTGCGTCAGTCGGGATCGGCCAAGGTCCGGTTGCCGCGCGTCGCCGCGACGGCGCCGCTGGAGGCGATCTTCCTCAACACCGCCGGCGGGGTGACCGGCGGCGACCGCCTGTCCTATTCGGTCGCGGTCGCCGACTCCGCCGCCGCCGTCGTCTCCTCCCAGGCGGCGGAGCGCGCCTATCGCTCGCCGCGCGACGTCGCCCGGCTCGATACCCGCCTCGAGGTCGCACCGCATGGCCGGCTCGAATGGATTCCGCAGGAGACCATCCTTTTCGAGCGGAGCGCGCTTCACCGGCGCCTCGAAGCGGCTGTCGCCGGTTCCGCGACCCTGCTGGCGGCGGAAGCCATCCTGCTCGGCCGCGCGGCGATGGGCGAGGAACTCCGTGACATCGAATTCAGGGACGTCTGGCGGATCCGCCGGGACGGCGTACCGGTCTTCGCCGAAGGGACGCGGCTCGACGGGGACACGGTTTCGACGATGGCCGGCAAGGCGATCGGCGGTTCGGCCAACGCCTTCGCCACCGTGGTGCTGGTCTCTCCCGGCGCCGAGGCGCTTCTCGAACGCGCCCGCGAGGCCTTGTCGGGAGATGCGTGCGAAGCCGGTGTTAGTGCTTGGAACGGGATGCTTGTCGCCCGTATGCTTGCCAGGGGCGGGCAGGGCCTGCGCGTGGCGCTGACCGGACTGCTCGAGACTTTGCGCGGCATGGCCATGCCGCGGGTGTGGAATTGCTGAAGGGGGACAAATGAACCTGACGCCGAGAGAAAAAGACAAGCTGCTGATCGCGACGGCGGCGATGGTGGCCCGTCGCAGGCTGGAGCGGGGCGTCAAGCTCAACTACCCGGAGGCCATCGCCCTGGTCAGCGATTTCGTGGTCGAGGGCGCCCGCGACGGACGCTCGGTCGCCGACCTGATGGAAGCGGGCGCGACCGTGATCGGCCGCGACCAGGTGATGCCCGGCGTCGCGGAGATGATCCACGATGTCCAGGTCGAAGCGACTTTCCCGGACGGGACGAAGCTCGTCACGGTCCACAATCCTATCCGATAGACTCACAGACTCCCGAGAGGACGATCCCATGTTCAAACGACTCGCCATCACCGCCGGCGCCCTGCTCGTTGCCACCGCACCGGCCTTTGCCCATCTCGATCCCGGACATAGCGGATCGTTCCTGGCCGGCGTCTCCCATCCGCTCTTCGGGCTCGACCATATCGTCGTGATGGTGGCGGTCGGCCTGTGGGCGGCGACCATCGGCGGACGGGCGGTGTGGGTCGTCCCGGCCTCCTTCGTGGGCGCGATGGCGGTCGGCTACCTGCTCGCCATCGGCGGCGTCTCGCTTCCCTTCGTCGAGCCGGTCGTGCTTGCCTCCGTCGTAGCCCTCGGCCTCCTGATCGCGGCCGCCGTCCGTGTCCCGCCGGCGATCGGCGGCGTGCTCGTCGGGCTCTTCGCCGTCTTCCATGGCCACGCCCATGGCGGCGAACTCGGCCTCGCCTCTGCCCTGCCGTTCGGCCTCGGTTTCGCGGTCTCGACGGCACTCCTCCATTCGGCCGGCATCGGCATCGGCCTGCTGCTCGGCTCCGGGATCGGGATGCGCGAGAACGTCGGCAAGGTGGTCGCCCGGGTGCTCGGCGGCGTTGCCGCCGCGATCGGGCTCGCGCTCGCTTTCGCTTCGTGAGCGGCGCGATGATCCCCGGCGAGATCTTCCCGGCCGACGGCGAAATCGAGCTCAATGCCGGCCAGCCGACCGTGACGGTGGAGGTCGCCAATACCGGCGACCGCCCCGTCCAGGTCGGTTCGCACTATCACTTCTACGAGACCA
>JAGRKY010000588.1 GCA_020442095.1 Bauldia sp. | reverse complement strand
CAGCCAGAGGTCGGCATACCATTCCGGTTCGGCATATTCCTTCGATTGGGTGCTTCCCATCAGGTAGCCGGTGACGGCCCAGACGCAAAAGAGGTTGAACCCGATCAGGACCACCCAGGGACTGACCGAATCGGCGAGCCTGACACGCGACGTCCGCTGCAGCACGTGGAAGGAGGTCGCGATCAGCGCATTGCCGCCAAAGCCGAAGATCACCCCGGTGGTGTGGAAGGGCCGCAGGCGGCCAAAGCTGGTTGCCGGCCACTGCGGGGTCGCTTCCGGCCAGTAGAGCAACGCGGCCACCCAGACACCGACGGACATCGCGGCGATCGCCCAGATCAGGGTCATCACGATGCCGAAGCGCGTCGGCTCGTCGTAATAGCTTTGGTCGCGGTCCGCCGATGGTGACGGGTCATCCAGGGTGACGGCGAGCGCGAACACAAGGTAGAGGCCGAGGAGGAGCGCCATTGCGCCGTGGATTGCCATCGGACCCTGCCGGGCCGCGGCAGCCATCGCCAGGCCGACGAAGCCGAGGATGGTGGCAAGGAACAGGCCCGTCTGGCGTTCCGCGATGGTCAGGGATCGGATCATGCCGCAGTCCACCAATGTCCGGATCAGGCGGCAGCGGCAGCTGGCAATGCGATGTCGGCCAGCGTCGACCGATCGAGATCCTTGAGGAAGGCCGACTCGGCCGAGCGCAACCGCGCTTTCAGGCGACAGCATCCGGTGATCGTGCAGTCACCGCCGCCGGATGCGAAGCACTCGACGATCGCCTGCCCCTCTTCGAGCAGGCGAACAATGGCGCCGATGGTTATCTCGCCCGGAGACTTTGCGAGGACGGCCCCGCCGCCTCCGCCGCGACGGGTCTCGATCAACCCGCCCCGGGACAGGCGCTGCATGATCTTCGCAAGGTGATGGCGCGACAGGCCGAACTCCTCGGCGATCTCGGCCGTCGAGAACGCCGTTCCCGGCGCGCTCGCCATTCTCATCATCATCCGGAGACCGTAGTCCGTGAAGGAAGTCAGGCGCATCGTTCATCCGTGTTTGAATTGGTATCTACAATACACATTAATTGGCTTATCCCAATATGCAAGCCCCGTTGAGTCGTCGCATCTCTTCGGCACACCGCGCGACTTGCCGATGCAAATGTGACAATGGACGCGGCTTATCTCGATGCGCCAGAGATGTACTGACGACGGTCACGTCAAAGGCTAGAGCAAGGCTGGGCGGCGCCGTCTGATTGCCAGACGACTTGCTCTTTCCCTGACGAACGGCAGGACGCTTCGGTGCGGATCGGCCATCTGGTGAACGAGACCGTTGGCCGACCTGTCCAGACTCGTCGTCGGCGGTTAAGGGCCATGGCGGGCGTTCGCACGCGCCCATAGCAGCTGGTGGGTGCTGCAGGCGGTCACCGCCACAAACGAATCACTCACATTCCGCCCTTGGCAGGCTGCTCGACCGGCACCGGAAAGGTGATGAGGTATTCGGCCATGAAGGGGGCGAGGGACACCGGCACTCTTAGTATCGTGGTGCTCGAAAACGGTGTGGATGCTGATGGCCGCGACTTTGTTCGGCGAGAACAGCTCCGCGATCCGCTGACCCTGGGGAGACCCCTGACCTGACACAGCCAGGGCAGAGCGTCGAGGGTCAAGGGTACGTCGATGCTGAACCACTGCGCCGCATACTGTGCCGTAGTGATTTTCATTGACCTGCTTCGTCTACCCTGACAGCCGTCATTGCCGATTTCTCAAGTTCGGTAACACGCCGTCTCAGAGTGCGCATTTCGTTGAACCGCGACGTCACGTCCCGAAGGATGGCCGCCATGCCGATCGGCCTGGAGCCGGCGGCCGACATCGGCACGATCGTGAACTCGACCGATATCTGGCTTCCGTCCTTGGTGAGCGCCGGCACCGCGAGGAGATCGCCCGAGCCGTAACGGGTCTCGCCCGTTTGCATGACCCGCCGGTAGCCCTCCGTATGGCGGGCACGAAGCCCGTTCGGGATGATCAGGTCGAGCGACTGTCCGATCGCTTCTTCCGCACTGAATCCGAAGATGCGGACCGCACCCGGATTCCAGAACCTGATGATCCCATCGCGATCGGCCAACAGGATACCGTCCGCTGCCGCCGCGAGGATCGCGGCACCGAGCTTATCGATGATCCGTCCCGGCTCGTTATCGTGATTCATCGTAGGCGTGCTCGTATAGAGGCAGGTCAATCGAGTCTGCGCGGCGGGTCGAAGCAGACAAACGAATTAAGTCGGACGATGGATGCAAATCTCCCGCTGCAAGTTGCGATGGAGCGCCCATCATCGGCGGCGGTCGCCGGTGACATCCTCAATCCAGGTTAAGGCGCGAACCGCCTGGGCAAGGCCGAGGGTCGGAATGGCCAGAAGGGCAGTCTGCTGGAGCCCTTCCGGTGGCAATCCTTCGGTCTGCCCCCGCCGCGCATGCGAATGGACGGCACCCTCGAGACCCGGGCCGATGGCCAGCGCGAGCTTGGCGATACAAATGGTCTGCGGGTCGAGCGGTCCGGCGTCCGAGCAGGCCTTGCCGAGCGCGCTGTAGGCCTTCCAGATCGCGGCGTGACTGTCCGCGACCCTGGCGGCGGCAGACGGCAGCTTCGGAGTGTTGGGCATCGATATCTCCTCGAGCGGAAGGGACAGGCATACTTAGGAAGCAAGACGCGGCCGCAGGAGCATCGGGCCGAAGACGACGGCAAACCCCATGAAGCCGGCGACCCAGCCGAGACCGGCCAGAGTGAGAAGCATCATCGAGGCGTCGGGCAGGAACGGCGACGCCAGCCTGCAGATCACGGCGACAAGGATGGCGACATAGATCAACCGAGTCACCGACCCCGCGACTAGTTCCCGGCCGGTATGGCCGAGCGTAGCGCGGGTCATCACCGCGATGGTCATCACCGCGACCGCGCCGACGGTCCAGGCATGCAGTGCGTCCGCCGCCGGGATTGCCGTGGGCCACAGGATCGAGGCACCGATCAGGGCGAAGCCGACCGGGACGAAGAGGTAGCCCGCATGGAGGACGAGAACCAGCGGCTCGCGCCATGCCGCGAGGCCCGTCCAGCGCCACAGCCGGACGCACTGGAGTACGGCGGCGGCAACCAGGGCCGCTCCGGTGACGACGCCTGCCGGATCGATGATCCAGAGTACCAGGCCTGACGCCGCGACGACCAGGGCCGCGATATCGAACCGGCCGAACGGCGCCGGCAGCACGACCGCGCCCGAACGGGCCAGCCAGTTGCGGGTGAAGCTCGGCGTGATGCGGCCGCCGACCAGCATGATCAACGCGATGATGGCCGCGGTCCCCGCCCGGATCGATATATCCGGCACCCCGTTGAAGAGCACCTCGACATGGAAGCCGATATTGGACGCGGAAAGCAGCAGGACGAGGACGACGGTCTTGAGGTTCTTCCAGTTCCGGCCCGTGACGATCTCGCGAAGGATGACCAGGGAGAAGACGATGAGGAAGGATGAATCGACGACGATCGCCGGGACGAGGCCGACCCGGTCGACGGCGAGGAGCGCGAGGCGCCCCGCGATCCAGAGCAGGAAGAGGAGCAGCAGCGGCGCGCCGGAGACCGGCAGGCGGCCGGTCCAGTTGGGAATCGCGGTGAGAAGGAAGCCCGCGACGATCGCGGTGACATAGCCGAAGAGGAGCGCATGCGCGTGCCAGGCGACGGGGCCATAGGTCCCGGCGAAGCTCCAGGCGCCGGAGAGCAAGCCGATCCACAGCGCCATCGCCGCGGCAGCCCAGATCGCGCCGCCGAGGAAGAAGGGCCGGAACCCGTAGCTGAGCAGCGGCATCCGCGCGAGCCCGGTCATCGCGCGTGGCATCAGCCGCCCTCGCCCTGCTGCTCCGCCGCCGAAAGGACATAGGCGAAAGCCCGCTTGAGGCAGGCGGCGCCCGGGTCCTCCGCCCGCGCGAGCGCGCCCATCAGCTGGGCCCATTCGTCGTCCGGCGCGGTATCGGCATAATGGCGGACGATCAGCCGCGCATAGGCGCCGAGCGAGACGCCGGCCTCCTCGGCGCGCCTTCGCATCGCCGCGACGAGCCCGAGGCCGTCGACCCGCAGGAGCGTCTCCTGCGCCACCGCCTCGTCGTCGAACTGCGCCATCAGGTCGCCGAGCAGCATGGCGGCCGCCTCAATGGACGCGACGGTCGTCGGCGCCGGCCATGGCGACGCCGGTGATCTCGGCGCTTTCGACGAGACGCGCCATATATTGCGCCGTCGCGGTCCGCCGCGACCTCTCGGTCAGGTATTCGGCGATCCGCGCCGCCACCGTCTCGAACGGCAGGATGCGCGCCGGAATCCGCCGCTCGAGCCGGATGAGATGGAAGCCGTAGCGGGTCTCGACGGGCTGCCGGGTGACCTCGCCATCCTGCATCGCCGCGACCGCCGCCGCGAATTCGGGCGTTGCCTCGCCGGGCGCCATCTGGCCGAGGAAGCCGCCCTTTCCGGCCGAAGCGCAGTCCGAATGCTCACGGGCGAGCTCCTCGAAACGCTCCGGCCCCGCGGCGAGGACGGCGGCAAGCGCGCCGGCGGACTGGCGCGCCGCCGCATAGGCGGCCGCGTCGTCCGCACGCGCGGCGATCAGGATATGCCGCGCCTCGACCAGCTCGACGGCACGGAACCTGGCCGGGTTGGCGTCATAGTAGCGCCGGAGCTCCGCTTCCGTCGGCGACGGGATGTGGACCGCCTTTTCGAGCAGGACGCGGATCAGCGCTTCATCCTCGGTCTCGCGCCGCCCCCGGCCGTCGACCAGCGGCGTCGCGACGATCCCTTCGCGGCCGGCTTCATCGAGCAGCAGCGCGCGGACGACCAGCGCCCTGGCCGCGCTCTGCCAGGACTCGGTCGGGTTCGCGGCCGGGTGATGCTGGATCTCGCGGACGATCGTGCTGTTCGGGATGACGGTGCCGTTGACCGAGACGATGGTCGGGCCGCGCCCCGGCTGTTTCCGCGATGGCGTGACGTTCATCGCGCACGATCCTGCGGCCAGACCGCCTGCCTGGCATGGGTCTGCGGCCGCGCCCGCACGACCTGATAGCCGCGGCGGCCGAGATACCAGACCGGGGCGCTCCAGATGTGGACCAGCCGGGTGAAGGGGAAGACCAGGAAGATGGTCATGCCCAGGAAGAGATGGAGCTTGAAGATCGGATTGGCGTCGACGATCAGGCGCCAGCTCTCCGGCCTGAGAATGAGGATTCCCTGCGCCCAGTTCATGAACCGCACCATCTCGTGGCCGTCGAGGTGGTTGAGCGAGACGACGATGGTCGCCAGCCCGAGGATCAGCTGGACGTAGAGCAGGAGCAGGATCGCGATATCGCCGAAGGACGAGGTCCGCAGAATCCGCGGGTCGAACAGCCGCCGGTGGACGAGCAGGGTCAGGCCGATGAAGCAGGCGATGCCGGCGACGCCGCCGACCACGATCGCCAGCATCTGCTTGAAGGAATGCGATATGCCGAGCCAGTCGAACACGACGATCGGCGTCAGCAGGCCGACGAAATGGCCGGCGAAGATCACCAGGATGCCGACATGGAAGAGGTTGGAGCCCCACATCAGCTGGCGGCGGCGCAGCAGCTGGCTCGACCCCGACCGCCAGGTGTACTGCTCGCGGTCGAAGCGGATGATGCTGCCGACGATGAACACGGTCAGGCAGACATAGGGATACCAGCCGTAGACGAGATGATTGAGAAATGCGCTCATCGGAAATCACTCCGGGGTCAATTGGGAGACGGCCGGCGCGCCGCGCGCAGGCGCGCGATCAATCCGTCCTTGCACCCTCCGCCGTCGCCGGGCCCGAAGGTGACGGGTTCGTCCTCCCAGGCCGCGTCCAGCGCGGCGAAATCCGTCGGCGCCTGATCGGGCCCGTCGAGCAGCGCGGCAACCAGCTCCCTGTCCGGCTTCGTCGCGGACAGCACCACGAGCGCGTCGAAGACCGCGGCATAGCTCGACTTCCGCCTGGCCAGCCTCGCGCCGATCGCGGCGAGGACATGGGCCGTCTGGCCCAGCAGGTCGCAAGCCTCGTCGAGCGGCAGGATCGACAGGAACTCCAGGAAGAGGGGCAGGTGATCCGGCAGTTCCGACGTATCGATCAGAAGGCCGTGCTGCTCGTAGAGCCCGGCGAGATCGATCATCGCCTGCCCCCGGTCCCGGCTCTCGCCATGGACATGCTCGAAGAGATGGAGCGACAGCGAACGTGTGCGGTCGAAGAGGTCGACGTAGCGTTCCTGCATCTCGATGAGATCGCCCGTCGCGAGTTCCGCTATCAGCGGATCGATCATCCGCCGGGCCTCGCCGGTCAGCACGCCTTCCCTGCCGATCGCCGCCCCGAGCGACGGGGCCGCCGATGCGAGATCGGCGTCGGGATAGGAGAGAAGCGCCGACAGCGCCTTCAGGGTCCGCGCCATCACATCATCTCCATCGGTGTCTTGGCACGCCGCGGGGTGCCGAACAGGTTCGGTTCGGAGGTTCCGCCGGAGCAGCCATTGCCGAAGGAGAATCCGCAGGAGCCGCGGATGTCGTAGGCATCCTCGCCGAGCTCTCGATGGGCGGTCGGGATGACGAAGCGATCCTCGTAATTGGCGATCGCCATGACGTGGTACATCTCGTCGATCTGACCGGGCGTGAGCCCGACCCGGGCGGCGATCGCTTCGTCGATCATGCCGTCGACGGTCTTCGCCCGCATATAGCCGCGCATCGCGAGCATCCGCTCCAGGGCGAGCGCGACCGGCTCCTCCTTGCCCGCGGTCAACAGGTTGGCGAGGTACCTCAGCGGAATGCGGAGCGAGCGGACGTCCGGCATCTCGCCGTCGATGCCGATCTTCCCGGCCTCGGCCGCGGACTGGATCG
>JAGRKY010000587.1 GCA_020442095.1 Bauldia sp. | reverse complement strand
TCGAGCGCTTCCTGTCGCAGCCGTTCCACGTCGCCGAGGTGTTCACCGGTTCGCCGGGCGTCTTCGTCGACCTGGCCGACACGATCAACGGCTTCAAGCGCCTCGTCAGCGGCGAATTCGACCATCTGCCCGAGCCGGCCTTCTACATGGTCGGGACCATCGAGTCGGCGGTCGAGAAGGCCAAGAAGCTCGCCGCCGAGGCGGCCTAATCCGGGTCCCGGGGTCAGGTAGCAGATAATGGCTGAGCCGTTTCAGTTCGAACTGGTCGCTCCCGAGAAGCTCCTGATGTCGGAGCCGGTCAACGAGGTCGTGGTCCCGGGCACCGAGGGCTATTTCACCGTCCTCAAGGGACATGCGCCCTACATGTCGACGATGCGGCCGGGCGTCGTCGAAGTGGCCCGCGGCAACGACCGGGAGCGTATCTTCGTTCGCGGCGGCTTTGCCGATGTCAGCGTCGAGGGGCTGACGATCCTCGCCGAGCAGGCGATCCCGCTGGCCGAGCTCGACCAGGCGACGCTGGCGCAGGAAATCCAGAACGCGCAGGAAGACGTCAACGACGCCAAGGATCCCGAGATCAGGTCGGCGGCGGAACTCCGCCTCCACCAGCTCAAGGAAGTCCAGACGGCCAAGGGCGGCTGAGCCGCCACGGGGCTTCCGGCCCAGAGCCCAGCGGGCGCCGGGATTCCCGGCGCCGAACCTAGTCCGAACCGATATCCGCGAAGACGTCCGCGACCTGCTCATAGACGCCCCGCTTGAACGGGACGATGAGGTCGGGGAGGCGGGTCAGCTTCTCCCAGCGCCATTCCGAGAATTCCGGCTTGTTGCCGTCACCCGGCTCGAGGACGTCGATCTCGGATTCGTCGCCCTCGAAGCGCAGCGCGAACCACTTCTGCCGCTGGCCGCGATAGCGGCCCTTCCAGGAAATGCCGACGAGCTCCGGCGGAAGATCATAGGTCAGCCAGTCCGGCGCCTCGCGGATCAGGCTGACGCTCCGGATCGAGGTCTCTTCGTAGAGCTCGCGAAGCGCGGCCTTGTACGGGTCCTCGTCCTTCTCGAGGCCGCCCTGGGGCATCTGCCACCAGTGCCCTTCGCCTTCGCCTTCCGCCTCTTCGTCGGAGCGGCGGCCAGCCCAGACCCGGCCGTCGGCATTGAACAGGGCGATCCCGACGCAGGGACGGTAGGGCAGGTCTTGCATGGTCTTGGTCTTCCCGGGCTTCTTCTTCGGCTTGCTCATGTTCCGTCGGGGCGGACAATAGCCGAGATCGGGACGAGCGCAATGCCGCGGTCTTCCGCGGTTTTCGCAAAGGCGGCGACCCGGTCGACGGTCGACGGGAAGGCGGTTGCCGTGGCGATGGCATAGCCGCGCTGCTCCGCGATGGCGACGAGCTGGTCGAGGCGGGCGTCGATGGCGGCGGGGGCCGTGTCGCCGTCGAGGACGAGGTCGGCCTTGAGCACCGGGGCGCTGTTCGAGGCGAAATTCATCACCCGGCTGCGCGCCGAGGAGCCGTCATCGAGGAAGAGCAGGCCGCGGCCGGCGACATCGCCGATGACCGGCGCCAGCGCCTGGTCGTCGCCGGTGAAGCGGGCGCCCATGTAGTTCATCACGCCGACATAGGTGGTGATCTGGCCGAGCAGCCAGTGGAGCCGGTCGAGATTCTTGGACGAGCCGGCGGCGACGGTGAGCGTATTGGGACCGGGATCGATGTCAGGATAGTTGTAGGGCTCCATCGGCAGCTGGAGCAGGATCTCGTGGCCGCCGGCGCGGGCCTCGGCGACCACGCTGGCCTGATCGTCGCCATAGGGTGGCAGGGCGAGCGTCACCTCGCCCGGAAGGCCGGCGATCGCCGTGCCGCCGGTCTCGCCCTCGATACCGATGCCGCCGATGACGATGGCGATGCGCTTCATGCCGTTGAGGTCGCCGGTCGGCCGGGCATAGGCATCGAGCGGCCGGGTACCGTCGTCGCCGATGCGGGGGAGCAGGCCGCCGTCCTCGCCCGGCTCGACCAGGTCCTCGCGCGGGGCCGCGGCAAGGCGGATGGGCGTCGGCTGGCTGGGGTCGGAGATGACGACCTCGCCGGCGCCGACCTCGCCGAGGGTGCCGGTCGGCGTGACCTCGACGAGCGGTTCGGTCTGCGGCGGATAATCCTGGGCCGGTGCCGGGGCGATGCTCGCGGTGGGGCTCTCGCCGGCCGTGTCGACGGCGGCGACGACATGCGAGGGGTCGTCCCTGCCGAGCAGGAAATAGGCGGCGAGAGCGATGGCGATGGCGAGGGGCGGTGCGGCGATCGCCGCGGCGACGGGCCATTTCCGCGGCTTGCGCTGCCGCGGGACTCCGAGTGGCCTCGTCAGTTCATCCGCCGCCATGACCGTCCGCGATGGGAGGAAGGTGCGGTCCGGCGGCCGGCAGAAGCCACGCCGCCGGAGCCGGTGTTTCCGATCAGTTCGGGATCCCGCGGGACGGGTCCGGCGGGAATTCGCTGTTGACCTGGAGGCCGTTCAGGAGGTCGAGGGCATAGTGGAGCTGCTTGTCCTCGTCCGGATCGGCCGGCACGTAGGCCAGCGAACCGGATTCTTCCTTCTTGCCGTTGTCGGTGTCCTCGCCGATCAGGTGGCCCTTGAGGCTCGCCTCGCCGCGCGGCTCGACATTGGCGCCCTCTGCGAGCTCCGGCGGGAGCTCCTGGACGACCTCGATATCGGGGTCGATGCCCTTGGCCTGGATCGACGTGCCGGACGGCGTGTAGTAGCGCGCCGTCGTCAGCCGCAGGGCACCGTTGGCGCCGAGCGGGATGATGGTCTGCACCGATCCCTTGCCGAAGGAGCGGGTTCCGATGATCGTCGCGCGGCGATGATCCTGGAGCGCTCCGGCAACGATCTCCGAGGCCGAGGCCGAACCGCCATTGACCAGGACGATGACCGGCTTGCCGCCGGTGATGTCGCCGGAATGGGCGTTGTAGCGCTGGGTCTCCTCGGCATGACGGCTGCGGGTCGAGACGATCTCGCCGCGGTCGAGGAAGGCATCGGAAACCGCGATCGCCTGATCGAGCAGGCCACCCGGATTGTTGCGCAGGTCAATGATGTAGCCCTTGACCTTTGCCTTGCCGAGGTCCTCGTTGATCTTGTCGATCGCTTCCTTCAGGCCGTCGAAGGTCTGCTCGTTGAAGGAGCTGATGCGGACATAGCCGACATCGCCTTCCTCGCGGGAGCGCACCGACTGGAGCGTGATCTCCTCGCGGACGAGATCGACGTCGAACGGCTTCTCGACATTCTCGCGCTTGATGGTGAGGGTGATCGGGGTGTCGATCGGCCCGCGCATCTTCTCGACCGCCTCGTTGAGGCTCAGCCCATCGATCGATTCGCCGTCGAGGGCGATGATCAGGTCGTTGGCGAGGATGCCGGCGCGGGCGGCGGGGGTGTCGTCGATCGGCGAAACCACCTTGATGACGCCTTCCTCCATGGTCACCTCGATCCCGAGACCGCCGAACTTGCCGCTGGTCTGGACCTGCATGTCCTTGAAGTTCTTGGGGCTGAGGTAGCTGGAATGGGGGTCGAGCCCGGCCAGCATGCCGTTGATCGCCGATTCGATCAGCGCATTCTCATCCGGCGTCTCGACGTAATCGGCGCGAATCCGCTCGAAAACGTCGCCGAAGAGGTTCAGCTCACGGTAGGTATCGGCCGAAGCTGCATTCGCGGCGCTGCCGGCGAAGAATTGCGTCTGGGTCAGCGATACTGCAACGATCGCACCCAGCGCGGCGCCCGCGAGTAGAAGTGAGGCTTTGCGTATCATCCGCCAACCTTTTCATCATCTGTTGCGGCCCACCAGGGGGCCGGATCAATCGAAGTTCCGTCTTTCCGGAACTCGATATAGA
>JAGRKY010000586.1 GCA_020442095.1 Bauldia sp. | reverse complement strand
GACCTCGTCACCGAGATGGTCGGTGAATTCCCTGAGCTCCAGGGCCTGATGGGCCGCTACTATGCCGAGGCGCAGGGCGAGGACCCGTCGGTCGCCGCCGCGATCGAGGATCACTACAAGCCCGTCGGTCCCTCCGACGGCGTACCGGCCGACCCGGTGGCGATCGTCGTCGCGCTTGCCGACAAGCTCGACATGCTGGTCGGCTTCTGGGCGATCGACGAGAAACCGACCGGCTCGAAGGATCCCTTCGCGCTCCGCCGTGCGGCGCTCGGCGTCATCCGCATCGTGCTGGAGCGGGAACTGCGGCTCGATCTCTGGAGGCCGCTGTCGAGCGCGATCATCGCCTATTACGAGCAGGGCAATCCGAACATCGTCCCGGCCATCGATGCTTGGATCGAGGAAGCCACCCACCCGGACGACGAGAGCAGCCATGTCGCACATGTGACGGGCGCCTTCGGGGTCTCGGGGCTTCAGGATTTCTTCCGCGACCGGCTCCAGGTCCAGCTGCGCCAGGACGGCGCCCGCCACGACCTGGTCGAAGCGGTCTTCGCACTGCCGCACCAGCGCGACCTGGTGCTCATCATCCGCCGCGTCGGGGCGCTCGGGCGCTTCCTCGACACCGAGGATGGCAGGAACCTGCTCGCCGGCTTCAAGCGCGCCGCCAACATACTCCGCGAGGAGGAGAAAAAGTCGGGCGAGCGCTATGACGGCGAGGTCGACGCGGCCCGGCTTGTCGAGCCGGAGGAGAAGGCGCTCTACGAGGCGATCGGTGCCGCGCGCGGCGAGGTCGACGCGGCGATCGGGCTCGAGGATTTCGACGACGCGATGCGGGCGCTGGCGCAACTCCGCGCACCCGTCGATCTCTTCTTCGACAAGGTGCTGGTCAACGACCCCGACGCAGCCATCCGCGCCAACCGGCTCCGCCTCCTCAACCTGATCCGCGAGGCGACCCGCGCCGTCGCCGATTTCTCGAAGATCGAAGGCTGATCATGACCAATACCCAGACCGTCCAGCCGGTCGGACCCTATGCCCGCGGCGCCGGCCGCTTTGCCCTGATCGTCGGCATCGCGATGATCCTTCTGTGGGCCTGGCTGCTGATCAACGACGACGTGCCGGACCTCGACACCCGGCCGCTGGCGATGTGGTTCCACATCATCGGCGAGGTCGCAACCGGGATCATCCTGATCGTTTCCGGCTGGGGGCTGCTCAAGGGCGAGATCTGGGCGCGGCGGCTCTATCTCGTTTCGATCGGCATGCTGTTGCTTGCCGTCATCCATGCGATCGCCTGGTATGGCGGCCGCGGCGAGATGGCGATGGTCATCGCCATGGTCGTCCTCGCGGTGCTCGGCGTCTTCTTCGCGATCCGCGCCGAGGAGTAGCGGCCGGAAGGTCGCGGCTGAGACCCTCTTCGCAGAGATGTCGCCCGCGATGCGGCATTATCGCCTCCCTGATTCGCCGGCCGGCGAATCCTAACGAGGAGGCAGCCTTGGAATTCAATATCGTGACGATTCAGCCGCTGGTCGCGCTGATCGCGGGCATCCTGATCCTGATCATGCCGCGCATCCTGAACTTCGTCGTGGCGATCTACCTGATCTTCGTCGGCGTGACCGGCCTGTGGCCGAACCTGCTGCACGGCGGCTGAGGCAGCGCCGGCAATTCGGTTCGCGACCCGGCTGATTGCGGTTACGTCGGGAGCCGCCAACACGACGCCCAACCCTCCCGCAAGGGGAGGGCTGGCCATGTCATGCATCGCGGCTCGTACCCGGCGTGGCGGGTTTCGTGAATCGAGGCTTAGCCGATCTCGACCACCAGCCGGCCGCGGACCTTGCCGTCGAGGATGTCGTGGGCGGCATTCTCGAGGCCGCTGAACGGGATGGTGGTCGTCATCTCGGCGAGCTTGTCGCGGTCGAGGTCGCGCTCCAGGCGCGACCAGGCCTCGATGCGGCGTGGCTTCGGCTGGTAGACCGAGTCGATGCCGATCAGCGACACGCCGCGCAGG
>JAGRKY010000053.1 GCA_020442095.1 Bauldia sp. | reverse complement strand
CCGAGCGCGATCTCCTGACGATGCTGAAGCAGGGCTTCGGCAGCGTCCACCACGTCAAGCCGCCGGCGAGCCGCAAGGGTTCGGTCGAGCTCTACCTCGTCGCCCTCGGCTTCCGCGGCAGGGGTGAGAGCCCGGACTAGCTCAGCGTTCGCGCATCGTGGTGACGGCGTCGGGCGCGTAGCGCCGGTGGCCGGACATCTCCTGGCCCGCGTCGCGGGCGAGCCGCATGAACGGGATCGCCGAGGCGATCGTCAGCATCCCGACCACCAGGAAGGCCGGCCAGAAGGACGAGGCGGTGATCGCGCCGCCGGTCGCCGCGCTGGTGAGCTGGACCGCGATAGCGCCGACCGAGATGCCGATGCTGAGCGCGAGCTGCTGGGCGACGCTGGTCATCGTCGTCGCCCGGCTCATCCGCTCCGGCGGGATGTCGGCAAAGGCCAGGGCATTGACGCTGGTGAATTGCAGCGAGCGGAAGAAGCCGCCGATCAGCAGCAGCCCGGTCATCAGCCAGACGGGCGTGGCCGGCGAGAAAGCCGCCGGCAGCATGACGAAGGATCCGGCGATGATCGCATTGACCACCAGCACCGACCGGAATCCATGGCGACGCAGGATCGGCGGCGCGGCGAACTTCATGGCCAATGCCCCGATCGCCGCCGCGAAGGTGATCGTCCCCGACTGGAATGGCGTCATGCCGAAGCCGAGCTGGAGGAGGAGGGGGAGCAGGAAGGGCGTCGCGCCGACGCCGATCCGGAACAGCATCGTGCCGATCATGCTGGTCCGGAAGGTGTGGATGCGGAACAGCGACAGGTCGATGATCGGCGCCGCGACCCGCCGGCTGTGGAGGACGTAGCCGGAGAGCAGCGCGGTCCCGCCAGCCAGCATCGCGACGACGTAACCGAGCGGCAGGAGATCGAGCCCGAGCATGGTCGAGCCGCTCATGAACAGCGCCAGTCCGAGGCCGCAGAGAACGAAGCCGCGGGTGTCGAAGCGGGTCCGCGCGGCGCCGCGGATGTCAGGGATGTAGAGCGTCGCGAGCACCAGGCCGAGGATGCCGACCGGAACGTTGATCCAGAAGATCCAGCGCCACTGGAAATAGGTCGTGATGAAACCGCCGACCGGCGGACCCATCACCGGCCCGATCAGGGCCGGAACGGTGAGCCAGGCGAGGGAGCCGACGAGATCGCGCTTGTCGATGCTACGCAGGATCACCAGCCGCCCGACCGGCACCATCATCGAGCCGCCAATGCCCTGGAGGATACGCGCCGCGACGATCTCGGGGATCGAGCTGGACAGGCCGCAGGAGATCGACCCGACGACGAAGGTGAAGATGGCGAGGCGGAAGATGATGCGCGCGCCATAGCGATCGGCAAGCCAGCCCGAGGCCGGAATGAAGATCGCGATCGCCAGCAGATAGGAGGTGAGCGCGAGCTTGAGGTGGATAGGATTCGCGTCGAAATCCCGCGCGATCGCCGGCAGGGCCGTCGACAGCACCGTCGAATCCAGATTCTCCATGAAAAGCGCGCAGGCGACGATCAGCGGCAGAAGGATGCGGTCTGGCATGGGCGCGGCAGGGAGGAGGACAAACGGAGCGAAGCGGGCCCTTCGCCCGCTCCGGACCGTCAGAGGTGAGGAAGGTCAGGAGGACCTGCTTCGCATCTCTTTTACACTTTCGGGGCCGACGAACCAGTCCTTGGCGCCGACATCGTCGAAGACGACCCAGACGTCACCCTTTCCAACGCCCATTTCCTCGGACAATGCCTGAGCGAATTTGCTGGAGATTGCCGCCTTTCGGGCTTCGGCATCCTCGCCGAAATTCTCCGCGACGTAGGTGATCCTTACCATTGGCATCTGCGATTTCCTTCCCCGTATCTGCCATCACAAGCCCCCTGCGGGGGCGCTGGCGGTTAGTGAGGATGGATGGATAGCACAACGGCGTTCTGGATGGTGGAGCCGCCAGGAATTCCGATCACCCGGTCGCCACTGCGAAACAGTGCCTGAGTCGACGGGCCACCGTCGAGATTGATGGCAATATCGCAGCCGAGGCCGCCATCCGCCGACGCCGCCGCGAGAAATTCGGCCAGCCGCAGCAGGCTGAGGCCGTCACCATCGACGACGACGGCGACGATCTTGCCGGGCCTGAGGCAGATGGCGCTGCGGCGGTCGCGGACGCCCTGGCTGCGGATGCCGACCTTGCCGCCGGGATCGACGAGCACGGGCCCGACCTGCACCGCGCTTGCCAGTCTGTCCGAGGCGGGCGCATCGGCCCGATAATCGATCGCCACGCCGTCACTGCCGGCATGGAGGACGCCGGAGCCGGCGCGTTCATGCTGGGGCGTGATCTCGGCACCGTCGACCACAAGCAGGCCGCTCGGCGACAGGCGGCCGTCGTCGTCCCGTTCAAAGAATCCGCCGTTGACGATGAAGACGTCCTCCGGGCGATCGAGGAGGTCGGCGACGTTGTCTCCGGTCTCCTGCACCTGAGGGGTCGTGCGGAGATTGAAACGATCCGCGTCGAAAACGAAAGCGTGGATGGTCACATTCGCGTCGGGAAGCGCGACGACCCGATAGGCGAGACCGGGAAGGAGCGTCGTCTCTCCGGCCGCCTTCGCAGCCGTGAGGAGGGGTGCGAGGTCGGGGTCCGGCCCGGCGTCCCGCTGCCGGGGCTGGGCGCAGGCCGGAATGAGGAGAAACGGAAAGAAGATCGCGGCGACCAGGACGCAACACAGCCGGCGGATGCGTCGGGCGAGGGGAAACGCCATCCCCGGTTACGCTGCGGCTTTGGCGACGAGCGGCAAGCGCATCTCGACGCGAAGGCCGCCACCTGTGCGATTGGAAAGGACCATCTCGCCACCATGGCCGAGGATGATCGACCGCGCAATCGACAGGCCGAGGCCGACCCCGCCGGTCTCGCGGCTCCGCGAGGTCTCGAGCCGGACGAAGGGCTTGAACACCTCTTCCAGCCGGTCCGCGGGAATCCCCGGCCCGTCGTCGTCGATGGTGATGATCGGGCCGGCCGGTGTATCGCTGAGCGCGATGCGGGCGCGCTTGCCGTAGCGGACGGCGTTTTCGAGCACGTTCCCGATCGCCCGTTTGATCGCTGTCGGCCGGCACGAATAGGGGAGGCGGCCGTTGCCGTCGAAAGCGACGTCGTTGCCGAGCGTCGTCTGGTCGTCGGCGATGCTCTCGATCAGCGCCTCGAGGTCGACCGATCGGATCGGCTCGGTTCCGGCATCGTCGCGCGCGAAGGCCAGCGTCGCCTCGGTCATCCGCTGCA
>JAGRKY010000585.1 GCA_020442095.1 Bauldia sp. | reverse complement strand
AGCCGCCCGATCCGCGGGATATTCCCGGCGAATTCGAGGATCTGCTTGTTGTAGATGTCGTCGAGCATGGGTGGAATATAGGCCTCGCGGCGGCCCTTCGCCATAAGCCCCTGGCAGGCGCCGGGCGCGACAGTTGGGCGCCGGCTCTTCGCATTATCGCAAACCGTCGCTATATAACCCCGCTCAGGGGCATGATAGCCCCAATACCCCGGAGCCATTCGATGGATGTCCCCTTGAAGAAACCGGCACCGCAGACGGCGGAATCGGCAGAACCCGTACGGCGGCCCGACCGCGCCGAGGCGGAGGCGGCCGTCCGCACGCTGATCGCCTGGGCCGGCGACGATCCGGATCGCGAAGGGCTCGTCGACACGCCGCGGCGGGTGACCGCGGTCTTCGAGGAATTCTACAGCGGCTACCGGGACGACCCGATCGCGCTCCTCAAGCGGACCTTCGAGGATCTCGGCAGCTATGACGACATCGTCATCGTCCGCGACATCCCCTTCTTTTCCCATTGCGAGCACCACATGGTGCCGATCGTCGGCAAGGCTCACGTCGCCTACTACCCCGGCGAGAGCGTCGTCGGTCTTTCCAAGCTTGCCCGGGTCGTCGATGCCTTTGCCCATCGCCTCCAGACCCAGGAGCGGCTCACCGGTCAGATCGTGTCCGCGATCGACGAGACGCTGAAGCCGCGGGGCATCGCGGTGATGATCGAGGCCGAGCATCAGTGCATGACGCTGCGCGGCGCCCACAAGCATGGCGCCTCGACGGTCACCACCCAGTTCACCGGCGTCTTCCGCGACGATCCGGCCGAGCAGCAGCGCTTCCTTACGCTGGTCAGAAGCGGCCGGAGCGACTGACCGCCGCCTCCGCCCGGCGCGGCCGATCGGTGGCGCCAACCCTGACAGGTCGAAGAATGACGGCTCCTTCTCCCCTTTTCGCGCCGCGTGGCGACCTCGAGGAGGTCGAGACCGGCACCGCCTTCTCGCCGAAATTCGACGCCGACGGCCTGATCATCGCGATCGCCGTCGACCCCGATCGGGGCGACGTGCTGATGGTCGCCCACATGAACGACGAGGCGCTTGCCCGGACCATCGAGACCGGCGAGGGCTGGTTCTGGAGCCGGTCTCGCCGCAAGCTCTGGAAGAAGGGCGAGGAAAGCGGCAACGTCCTCGTCGTCGAGGATATCCGCATCGATTGCGATCAGGACGCCGTCCTGCTCAAGGCCCGGATCGCCGGCGACGGCGTCGCCTGCCACCAGGGCTATCGCTCCTGCTTCTATCGGTCCGTGCCGAAGGGTGCGCCGCCGACGCCGGACCTCGCGCTGTCCTTCGACACCGCGATGCGCCGGGTGGCGCCGAAGGACTGATCGCGCGGAAGCCGGCTCAGGCCGTCCCGATATAGGTCCGCATCTCCTCGGCCTCGCGCTCGACCTCCTCGATCCGCGCCTTGACCACGTCGCCGATCGAAATGATGCCGGCGAGCCGACCCTCGGTCACGACCGGCAGATGCCGGAATCGACCATCCGTCATCCGGGTCATCACCTGGTTGATCGTCTCGCTCTCCGAGCAGCTGATGACCTCGCGGGTCATGATGCTCGCGACCGGGTCGCCGAGGATCTCGGGTCCCCGCTGGCCGATGGCGCGAACGACGTCGCGTTCCGAAATGATGCCTTTGACCCGGATCTGCGGATCGACGATGACGAGCGCGCCGATCTTCCGCGCCGCAAGTTCGGCCACCGCGTCCGCGATGGATACCTCGGCCGCGATCGTCGCTACTTCGCGTCCTTTCTGGGTCAGTATCGATGCAACAGTCATGAGGTCGCCCTCCTCAGATCTGTGCGATGACCGGCATCTTCACCCCATGGCCGCCGGTCGCCGCTAAGCTCCCCGCCCTCGGTGAGACAACGATGCGGCTTCGTGCGGCGGCTGGCAAGCTGCACCGCAACACGGGCGGCGCGGCTGTGGACGGCCTCAGCCTCGTCCGTCTGAAACCGGGTCGAGCAGCGGAAACAGCAGCAATCCCGTGACGAAGCCGCCGATATGGGCCTCCCAGGCGATCGCGCCGGAAGCGAGCCCTGTTGCACCGCCGAACAGGCCGAAAAGCAGGTTCAGCCCGAACCAGACGCCGAGAAAGCTGAGGACGCTGCGGTTGCGGAAGATCGCCGTCAGGGGCGGCGCCGGGCGGTGATAGGCGGCCGGATTGGCGCCGCGGAAGCCGACGAGCGGCCCTGCCCCCGAAAACACGAAGCGCGCCGCCCCTGCCATATGGGCCGAAATCGCCGCCGAGGCCCCGATCATCGGAACCGGGGAAGACGGGTGGACCGCCAGGTGCAGGAAGGCGCCGCCGACGGCCCCCGCGACCGAATAGATGAGGAAGCGGGTGGTCCCGAAGCGGACGGCCACGGGGCTGCCGAACGCCGCCAGCCAGAGCCCGTTGAAGATCAGGTGGCTCCAGTCGGCATGGAGGAAGGCATAGGTGACGAAGCTCCACACCTGCGCCGCCGTACCACCGGGAATCGGAGCGCCGAAAAAGCCCGGATCGGTGATCCGGACCGGGATGAAGGAGAAGAGAAGCAGGATCTCGACATTCGCGTCCTCGCCCAGCACCCAGGTGCGAAGCGCATGGATGGCGGCGAGGGTGGCGAGCATCAGCATCACCACGCCCGGCAGGTTGAAGATCGGCTGGCGTTCCGGCCGGTCGCCGGAGGGGAGATTCGTCATGACTGGTAGAGGATAACCGCAGGATTGGTCGAAATCAGGTCCGACGAAAAAAACCGCCCGCCGCATCTCGCGGCGAGCGGTTTACCACGTCCCGTAATGAACACCCCGTCGTGGAAGCTTGTCATTTCGGGAGCGATTGCGCCCACTCCCGAAGGTCGTGAAGACACTTTGCGCCGTCCCGCCGGACCGCGCAACATCCGGTATTCGTTAACCTTACGATCGCGGCCGGCGGCCCTGCCCGGCAACGCCCTGCCCCAGGTCGGGACTGGCATATCGCCTGCAGCCTGACACGAGAGATCGGAGATGGGCGCAAGACCTGTCCCGTTTCTGGACGCTTTTCGCACGAGCGTCCTTGAGCAGGGGTGACATTTGACTTTGAAACACAAGACGTCGCGTGAGCTTTACGCCTATTGGGACCGGATCCGGGAGGGCAATCCGGCGCCGAGGCGCAGCGATATCGAGCCGAGCGATATCCGCTCGATTCTGGCCGATACCTTCATCCTCGAGACCGTCGACCGCTCGAACTCGCTGATCCGGCTGGCCGGCACGCGCATGTGCGCGCTCTACGGACGGGAGATCAAGGGCCAGGGCTTCTTCGACTTCTGGTCGGAGGATGACCGTCCGGCGATCGCCACACTGGCGACGGCGGTCGCCGAGGACGGTGCCGGAGCCGTCGTCAGCGCAAACCTCTTCGCATCGCGCGAGCGGCAGACCCATTGCGAATTCCTGCTCCTGCCTCTCCGCCATGGCGGTGCGGCCTTCGACCGTATCCTGGGAAGCTGCGCCACCTTCGAGCGCCCGTTCTGGTTCGGCAGCGAACCAATCATCCACCAGCGGATCGCAAGCATGCGGCTGATCTGGCCCGACAGCCGTCCGCATTTCATGCGGCCGTTCGAGAGGCGCTCCCCGCCACCCCCTGTCGACAGGGCCGGTCTTCGTCGTCACGGGCACCTGTTCGTCTTGGATGGCGGTAAACCTTAAGGCGAAATGCCATCGACGGCCGGCATTGTTACCGCTCGTTAACCCAGACTTACTATTCTCTATCGGCAATCATACCGTCACTCGGGTGCGCGGCCACATAAACAGAATGCCGATAGCTCAAGCGTTCCGCGAAAGATCATCGATGCGTCGAAAGGACCGGCGGCGTTTTCAACGCGTCCCGGTGCACCTTCTCGGCCGCTTCATGCTTGAGGATCGTCGGGAATTTCCCTGTCAGACCGTCGACATGTCGCCGGGAAGCGCCGCCATCATCACGCCGGTCGTTGCCCGGCTCGGCGAGCGGGTCGTCGCCTATATCGATCACATCGGCCGCA
The DNA here is from genome assembly GCA_020442095.1 of Bauldia sp. Next base: position 932 of record JAGRKY010000585.1, on the reverse strand, counting down.
TCGAGGGCACGGTGATCCGCCGGTTCGACGGCGGCTTCGCGATCAGCGTCAACGCAACGCTGCGCAAGAAGGACAAGATCGCCGCCAAGCTCACCTGGCTGGCCAACCGGCATGAGCTGAAGCTCCCCGAGGACCGCCGTCACGAGCGGATCACGCCCGAGGTGCCGATCGCAAAGGTCGTGCTTCCGGACGGGCGCGAGCTGAATTGTCCGATCCTCGACCTGTCGCTGTCGGGCATAGCGCTCGCCTCCGATGCCCGGCCGCTGGTCGGTTCTCCCGTGAAGGTCGGCTCGCTGCGCGCCAGCGTGGTTCGCCACTTCGACGACGGCTTCGCGGTCGAATTCGCGGTTCCCCAGACAAAAAATTCGATCCACGAAAACCTGCGCTGACCGCCCGATCAGCCGGATCGATGCTCAGGCCGCCCTTCGAGGCGGCCTTTTTGTTGGTTTGCCGCGGAAAATTGCATAAAATTTTAGACGAATTTGTCTCGAATTTGTTTTACTTTGTCGCCACCAGCTTAGATTGAAATCAAAACTTGCGTGTCATAGTCGCCCTTGGCTGGAGAGGGCGTTATGCGTTTTATTACACTGACTACTCTATCACTGTTGTTCGCTTTACTTGTTGGCGCAAACGACGGCGCCGTGGCGAAGAGCCAGAATGAATCGCCGTTCATGGCGACGACCGGCAAGACCACGCAGCCGATCGGTCATCACGAGTTCTGCCTGCAGCATACGAGCGAGTGCAAGGCCAATGCGAAGGGCGGCCAGCGCGTCAAGCTGACCCCGGAAGCGTGGAACCTGCTCGTCGAGGTCAATGAAACGGTCAACGCGATGATCAAGCCGGAGACCGATCAGGACCTGTTCGGCAAGCCGGAGGTCTGGGCCTATCCGACCGAGGCCGGCGACTGCGAGGACTACGTTCTGCTCAAGCGC
>JAGRKY010000584.1 GCA_020442095.1 Bauldia sp. | reverse complement strand
GGCTGCATCTGCTGCACCGTCGCCGACGAGTTCCTGCCGACCATGGAAGCGCTGCTCGCCCGCGAGCCGGCGCCGGACCATATCGTCGTAGAGACCTCCGGGCTTGCCCTGCCGCAGCCGCTGGTCCGCGCCTTCTCCTGGCCCAGCGTCAGGCACCGGGTCACTGTCGATGGCGTGGTGGCGGTCGTCGATGCGGCGGCGGTCGAGGAGGGGCGCTTCGCCCCAGAGATGCCGGCCGATCCCGATCCGGCGCGGGGGCATGACGACCCGATCGAGGAACTGTTCGAGGACCAGCTTCGCTGCGCCGATCTCGTCGTGATCAGCAAGGCCGACCTCGTCGACGAGGATGGGGCCGGTCGCGTCGAGGCGATCGTGCGGGGAGAGGCCCGAGCCGGTACGTCGGTGGTCCGGGGCTCGCTGAAGGGCCTGCCGTCCGAAGTCCTGCTCGGGCTTGGGTCCGGTGCCGAGGACGACATGACCGGCCGCGAAAGCCATCACGAGCTGGAGGGTGAGGATCATGACCACGACGATTTCGCGAGCTTCGTCGTCGCCGCGCCGACCTTCGCGACCATCGAGGCGCTGAAGGCCCGCGTCGGGGCGGCGCTCGCCTTTCCGGGCGTCTTGCGGATCAAGGGCCGCGCGCGTGTCGACGGCAAGGCGGCGTCGGTCGTCGTCCAGGGCGTCGGCCCGCGCGTCGAGACGTATTTCGATCCGGCCGATGGTCGGGACGGGCTGGTGGTGATCGGCCTTGCCGATCTCGACGCCGCCGCTGTCTCGACCCACCTGACCGGCTGACCCGATGCATTTGCTCGCCGTCGAGATCGCGCGGATCGACGATGGCGACGTCGCGGTCGATCTCGAGCAGTCGCCCGGCGAGATCGTCGTCCTGTCCTCGGCGGACAGCGAACTGGCTCTCCTTGCCGGTGTTGCCGCGCGCCGCCCCGGCGATGCGCCGACGCTCCGCCTCGCCAACCCGTTGAAGCTCGCCCATCCGGCCTCGGTCGATCTCTATGTCGAGAAGACGCTCCGGCACGCGAAGCTCATCGTCGTTCGGGCCATGGGTGGTGTCGGCTACTGGCCCTACGGGCTCGACCGGCTGCGCGAGCTTGCCCGTGGTGGCGGGCCGCGGCTCGTCGCGATACCGGGCGAGGACCGCTGGGACGAGGCGCTGGTTCCCTATTCGCATGTCTCGGAGGATAACGCGCGTCGCCTTTGGCGCTGTTTCGTCGGTGGCGGGGCGGAGAATGCGGCGATCGCCCTCGACCTCATGGCCCATCTCATCGGCCGCGGCGAGCGGCCAGGGGAGGCCGGGGCGGTCGCCAGCGCCGGCTGCTACTGGCCGGGCGAGGGCGTCGTTTCCGCGGAAGACCTCAAGCAGCGGCTCGATCCGTCGCTGCCGGTCGCGCCGCTCGTCTTCTATCGCTCGATCCTCCAGGGTGGCTTTACCGGCCCGATCGATGCGCTGGTCGAGGCGCTTCGCGCCGAGGGCGTCGCCGGCCTGCCGGTCTTCGTCACCAGCCTCAAGGACCGCGACAGCGCCGATTTCCTCGAAGCAATGTTCACGGAAATCCCGCCGGCGATCGTTCTGAACGCGACCGCCTTCGCGGTCTCGAAGGTCGGTTCGGCCGGCGCATCGACGGTCCTCGACCGGCCGGGCCGTCCGGTCCTCCAGCTCATCTTCGCGGGGTCGAGCGAGGAGGCGTGGCGCGACAGCACCCGGGGCCTGCTGCCGCGCGATCTGACGATGAATGTCGTCCTGCCCGAGGTCGACGGGCGGCTGATCACCCGCACGGTCTCCTTCAAGGCGGAGACTCACGACCCGCTGACCGACAGCCGCACCACCACCTACCGCGCGATGACCGACCGGATCGCCTTCGTCGCCGAGCTCGCGGCGCGCTGGGTCCGGCTTGCCACGAAGCCGCCGGAAGCGCGGCAGGTCGCGTTGGTGCTTTCCAACTACCCCAATCGCGACGGCCGGATCGGCAATGGCGTCGGCCTCGACACGCCGGAAAGCACGGTCCGCATCGCTGCGATGATGCGGGAGGCCGGCTACGCGCTTCCCGGCTTCCCGGAAAGCAGCGCCGACCTCATGGCACTGCTCCTCTCGGGGCAGACCAACGCTCTGTCCGGTCCCCCGGAAATTCCGCCGGACCTCCCGGCGGAGTCCGTGCTCAACGTCATGGCTGACACGCCGTCCAACCTCCCCCTTGAGGGGAGGTCGAAATCGCCGAGCCGGAGGCGAAGGCGAGTTCGGGAGGGGGTGACTTCGGACCCAATGGCGTTTGCCCCCTCCCGAAATCTCTCCGAGATTTCGACCTCCCCTCAAGGGGGAGGTTGGGCGACTCACCCGTCCCTTCCGCTGGGCGACTACGAGTCCTTTCTCGCTGCGCTGCCAGACGACGTCCGCAAAGCGCTGCACGAGCGGTGGGGCGAACCGACGCGCGATCCGATGTTTGGCGACGGCGTCTTCCATCTCGCTATCCATCGCTTCGGCAATGTCGTCGTCGGCGTCCAGCCGGCGCGCGGCTACAACATCGATCCAAAGGCGACCTATCACGACCCGGACCTCGTGCCGCCGCACTATTATCTCGCCTTCTACGCCTGGCTCCGGCAGAGCTTCGCCGCTGACGCGGTGGTCCATGTCGGCAAGCACGGCAATACCGAATGGTTGCCCGGCAAGGCGCTCGGTCTGTCGCGGAGCTGCTGGCCGGAGGTGGCGCTCGGCGCAACGCCGCTGATCTACCCCTTCATCGTCAACGACCCCGGCGAGGGGGCGCAGGCCAAGCGCCGGTCGAGCGCGGTCATCGTCGACCACCTGATGCCGGCGATGACCCGCGCCGAGATCCACGGGCCGCTTGCCGAGCTCGAGACCCTGATCGACGAATTCTATCTCGCGGCCGGTGTCGATCCACGGCGGCGCGACTGGCTGGAGAACGAGATCCTGACCACCGCCGAGCGCCACGGGCTCGACCGCGACCTCGGCCTCACCCGTGACGCCGGCGGGGAAGCGTTGCAGGCGCTCGACGCGCATCTCTGCGAACTGAAAGAGCTCCAGATCCGCGACGGCCTCCACATCCTCGGTGCGTCGCCGGAAGGTCGCCAGCGGGTCGACACGCTGGTCGCGATCGCACGGGTGCCGCGCACCGGCAAGCGGCCGGCCGACGCCTCGCTCCACCGCGCCATCGCCGCCGACCTCGGCCTAGACGGCTTCGACCCGCTCGATTGCGACCTCGGCGCCGAGTGGCGGGGACCGCGGCCGGAGACGCTCGCCTCTCTCTCCGATGCTCCCTGGCGCACAGCCGGCGACACCGTCGAGCGGATCGAGATGCTGGCGGCGATGCTGGTCGAGGAGGGGCTTTCCTCGCAGGAGGCGCTACCGCCCAACCTCTCCCTTGAGGGGAGGTCGAAGGTCGCGAAGCGAGCTTCGGGAGAGGGTAACGGCCTCCGTGTCGGCGAAGCAGATGGAGAACCTGAAGTCGCCGGTGCGTCCTTCGAGGCTCGGGCTTTGCCCGAGCACCTCAGGATGGCGGGTGGGGAGCGTGATGATGCCGGGCATATGGTCAGCTCAAATCACCCCCCTCGCCATCCTGAGGTGCTCCGCGAAGCGGAGCCTCGAAGGACGCACCTCATGCTGACTCCGGCCCCCCGCACCCGCGCCGTCCTCGACTGGATCGCGTCCGATCTCGCGCCGTCGCTCGATTCGTCGGGACAGGCTGAGATGGCGGGTGTCCGCGCCGGTCTCGCCGGCCGTTTCGTGCCGCCCGGACCGTCCGGAGCGCCGTCCCGGGGCCGTCCGGACGTGATTCCGACCGGTCGCAATTTCTACTCGGTCGACGTCCGCGCGGTGCCGACGGCGGCCGCTTGGGCGCTCGGACGGGCCGCCGCGGACGCTTTGGCGCTCCGCTATTTCCACGATCACGGCGCGTGGCCGAAGTCGGTCGCGCTTTCGGCCTGGAGCACCTCCAACATGCGGACGGGCGGTGACGACATTGCCCAGGTGCTGGCGTTGCTCGGCGCAGAACCTCAATGGGAACAAGGCACTGGCCGGGTGACCGGGTTCCGGGTGATGGCGCTTTCCGAGCTCGGCCGGCCGCGCATCGACGTCACCCTGAAGATCTCCGGCATGTTCCGCG
>JAGRKY010000583.1:789-2634 GCA_020442095.1 Bauldia sp. | reverse complement strand
TCGATGAAGTTGCCGGCGGAGTAGACCATGAACAGGCGGAGCCGGCCGCCGCGGACCTGGCCGCCAAGCAGCACCGTGACGTCGAAGGCGCCGGACTGGGCCATCTCCTGGGAGATGCCGTCGACGCGATGGACCTCGCGTATGGCGCGCCCGACCAATTGCGCGGCCGCGAACATGCTCGGCATGTCGCCGATCGTCTCGGTCTCGCCGGTATCCGGGTTGTGGATGCCCTCGGAGATCAGCGTCAGCACCGACTGGCTGACCGCGAGGTTGCCGGCGGTCGCCAGGGCGAAGACGTATTCGCCGGGCTCCTGGAAGAGGTGCAGCTTGCGGAAGACGGAGATGTTGTCGACGCCCGCATTGGTGCGCGTGTCGGCGATCATCACCAACCCCTCATGCACCAGGATTCCGACGCAATATGTCATGGATGTTTCAGCGCGATTCCCAACCCGGCATGACTGTCATCGGAAGCCGCGCCGCTGGCAATCGGATTCGCAAAACGACAGCAATTCAAGCACTTATCCGGAAACCCGAGTCGCGTCATTGACCAGAATCCTGACGCCGAGCCCTTCATCCGCGCCGCCGTAGCGGACGCCGCGGACGGGGGCGGCGCTGAGGCAGTCGAGACCGACGGCGACGCGCACATAGGCATCCGTCGCCGAAATCCCGTTGGCCGGATCGAAGGCCACCCAACCGAGGCCGTCGATCAGCGCCTCCGCCCAGGCGTGGCCGGCATCCTGCCCGTCGGTCTTCTTCTTGTGGAAGAGGTAGCCGCTGACATAGCGGGTGGGGATGCCGATATGCCGGGCCGCGGCGATGAAGATATGGGAGAAATCCTGGCAGACGCCACGGCCCTGCGAAAAGGCCTCGATGGCGCTCGTGCCGGGCTGGGTGGCGTTGACGACGAATTCGATGCGATCGTGGATGTTGTTCATGATCGCGTGGAGGATGCTGATGACGTCCGGCCCGGCGGCGTCGCGCGCCGTCTCGGAGAGCTGGCGAATGACGGCGTCGGAGCGGGTGAGGGACGTGTCCCGGAGGTAGACGTGGGAGGGCAGCCGTTCGACCTGGCCCTGGACGACGCCGGCGGTGTCCTGGGTTTCGACGAGCCCTTCGGCGACGATGGTCAGGCCATCGAGCGGCCCCTCGAGCGTGAAGGATTGGACGATATTCCCGAACGGGTCATAGGACGTGTCGAGACGGCAGTCGCGATCGACATCGATCCGCCAATTGACGACGAACTGGCCGTGATGGCCGCGCGGTGTCAGCCTGAGGATCTGGATCGCGCGGGTCGCGGGCGTGCCGTAGCTGTAGGCGGTTTCGTGACGGATTCGAAGGCGCATCGGACGGGACTCAGGTGAGGTATTGCTTGGTGATGGACTCACCGAGCCGCGCGTTTTCCGCGATGAATTCCGTCAGGAATTCGTGCAGGCCCTTGCCCTGGAAGATCTCCGATATCTGGGCATTCTGCAGCCGGGTCATCATCGAGCGCGCCGCGCGCTGGGCGGGTCCCTGCCGGCCATAGGCAAGCGCCAGCTCGTCGAGGAACAGGGTGAGGTTCTCGTAGCAGGAGGCGAGCGAGCGCGGCATCTGGTCGTTGAGGACCAGGAGATCGGCGATCAGCCACGGCTTGAGGCTCTCGTGATAGACCCAGCGATAGGCGGTCAGCGCCGAGACCGAGCGCAGGATCGACGACCACTGGAAATAATCGAGGCCGCCGCCGACCCGCGCCTCCTCCGGCAGCAGGACGTGATACTTGACGTCGAGGATGCGCGCGGTGCTGTCCGCCCGTTCGAGATAGAAGCCGAGGCGCAGGAACCAGTAGGCGTCGTGGCGCAGCATGGT
>JAGRKY010000583.1:0-606 GCA_020442095.1 Bauldia sp. | reverse complement strand
CGCGCCGTGCCGACGCAATTCTTGATGCTCGACAGGTTGTCCGGCGAGAAGGCGAGGAAATCGATCGCCGGGTCGCGCTCGACTTCCTTGTTGCTCTGCATGAAGCCGTTGAGGACGCCGGCGGCGGCCAGCGCCGGCTCCCATTCGCTGGTCTCGCCGGCAAGCGTGTCGGGCACGGTGGCGAGGCGGTTGGCAGCGTCAATGATCCGCGCGGTGTTGTCGGCGCGCTCGACGTAGCGGCCGAGCCAGAAAAGGGTGTCGGCGGTGCGGCTCAGCATGGCGCGCCTCCCGCGCCGGAGCGGCTCCTCTCCCCCCTTGTGGGGGAGACAGCGGAGCTTCGGTCGGCGAAGCCGGCCGTTAGCGAAGCTAGAGAGGGGTATCCAGCCATCATGGTGCGTACCCCTCTCCCGGATTTCCGAGACCGATTTGCGAAGGGCAAATCGGGGAAATCCGGCCTCCCCCACAAGGGGGGAGGCGAAGGTGGCACGCATGGCCCGGACCTCAAGGGGGAGGCTGGTCCCGCCAGTGACGGAGGCCGGGCGTTGAGTCCGGAGGCAAGGCTCGTCTTCACTATCATGTGTCGAGCACCCAGGTGTCCTTGGTGCC
>JAGRKY010000052.1 GCA_020442095.1 Bauldia sp. | reverse complement strand
GAAATCTTCGTGAATTGCTCCATTGCACTGACTTTATGGACAATTCTAACGATTAACACCTTGTTAACCTGCTTGAAGAAATCCCACTAACCGATTCACATGACTCGGAGAAATCCGGTGCTTTCTGCGGACCGGGGTTTACCCCGAATTAAGCCATCCCGGTCATGATTAACGCGACGAGTAAACGAAAGGTTACCGACGCCCGCCGTCCGGCGGGTCCGGCGCCCTTCGCAATGGTCAAAACAAAAGAGATGTCACCCGTCCGGGGTGGCGGTCAGTGAGGCTGAGGGAGTGTTTGTCATGAAGTCGCGGGAAAGCCTGATCCGGCTCAAGCGTTTCAGGGTTGAAGAGAAGCGCCGCCAGGTGGCGCAGATCGAAAGCATGATCGCCGAATTCGAGCGGATGGCGGCCGATCTGGAAGCGCAGATTACGGCCGAACAGGAACGCAGCGGCATCAAGGATGTTTCGCACTTCGCCTATCCGACCTTCGCCAAAGCGGCGATGCAGCGGCGCGACAACCTGACGGCTTCCGCCGAGGAGCTGAAGGAGCAGCTCGCCGCGGCAAATGCCGAATTCGCGGAAGCGAGCGAGGAACTGGAGAAGATCGAGGCGCTCGCCGAGCGCGGCGCCGGCGATCGGGCCGCGGACCCCAATCAGCCGCCGCGAACCGCCGCGGCGCGTTAACGATATGCCCGGGCTCCGGGGACGCACCCGGGGTCCGGCCTAGCTCTTTGTCCTGATGACCGGGATGTGTGGCGCTGCCTCGTCCGATATCGCGCCGGTCAGTCGCGGGTCATCCATTACCTCGATTGCGAATTTATAGGGCCGGAATCCGGCCCGTTGATAGAAGCGGAGCGCCGCAGGGTGGTCGTTCGTGCAGGTGTGGAGCCATACCCGACGGGTGTCCGGGCGGAAGGCCGCGTCGAGCACGCCCTGCATGAGGCGATGCGCGGCGCCGCTGCCGACGGCCTCCGGCACGACGCCGAACATGACGATCTCGACCTCGCCCGGCTGCCGGCGGTCGAGCTCGGCGACGCCCAGCGTCTCGCCGTCCCGCTCGAGGGCATGGATCTCGACATCGGGATTGCGCATCAGCGCCTCAAGTTCCGGCTGCGGCATCAAGGGGATATGGACCCAGAGCCACTCCGCGCCGATCCGGCTGATGATCGCGCGGTACCAGTCGGGGGAGGGGTGGTCGACCTTGTGGATATCGTAACCGCCGGTGTCGGCCGGCGGTGTCGGCGCGGGCCGTTCGGTCAGCTCGAGGTAGGTGACGACATTGGCGATCTTGCCGGGCGGAAGGTCGGTATAGCCGTCGAGCTTGAGCGGGATCGTCTCCATCGCGGGTCAGGCGCCGGCATCGAGGGCGTGCCGGGCCTCGGCGATCGCTTCCGGCGGCATGCCGGCGTCGTTGGCGAATTCGATCAGCAGGCGCTCGTCCCCGAGATAGTGGTCGAGGACCCCGCCGAGGAAATCCGGCCTCGCGGCGCTGTCGCGGATGGTGTCCGGGGCGAGACCGGTCAGGGCGATGAAACGGTCGAGATCGTCGGGCCGCGAGGCGAGGAAGGCCAGGGCTTGCACGGCAAGCGTTTCGGCATCGTCGCGGCCCCGGATTTTCCCCGGTTTCAATGAATCTCGCCTGTGCATATTTGCCTTTCCGAAAGAAATCTCAGCTAATTGAGAACATACAGGAGTCGCCGACACAAGAATCGGCCGAATGGCGTTGGAAGTGGATTTCCCGCATGCCAAAGACAGTGCTCGTCGTGGAGGATAATGAGCTCAATATGAAGCTCTTTCACGACCTGCTCGAGGCCAGCGGATACGAAACCATCGAGACGCGGAACGGCCTCGAGGCGATCGACCTCGCCCGGTCGCACCGGCCGGATCTGATCCTGATGGACATTCAGCTCCCGGAAGTGTCCGGGCTGGAGGTGACCAAATGGCTCAAGGAGGACGATGATCTGCGGGCGATTCCTGTGATCGCGGTCACTGCATTCGCGATGAAGGGCGACGAGGAACGTATCCGGCAGGGCGGCTGCGAGGCCTATCTGTCGAAGCCGATCTCGGTGACGAAATTCATCGAGACGGTGAAATCCTATTTGGGCGATGGGTAGGGGGTCGCTGGATGACTGCGCGCGTACTTGTCGTCGATGATGTCGCTGCCAACGTCAAGCTGCTCGAGGCGCGGCTGACGGCGGAATATTTCGAGGTGGTGACCGCGACCAGCGGTCCCGAGGCGCTCGAAATCTGCTCCCGCGGTCTGTGCGATATCGTCCTTCTCGATGTCATGATGCCGGGGATGGACGGGCTCGAGGTGTGCCGGCGGATCAAGGCCGATCCGCGCACCGCCCATATTCCCGTCGTCATCGTCACCGCGCTCGACCAGCCGGCCGACCGGATCAGCGGCCTCGAGGCCGGAGCCGACGATTTCCTCGCCAAGCCTGTCGACGACATGGCGCTGGCGACGCGGGTCAAGAGCCTTGCCCGGCTGAAGACGCTGACCGACGAATTGATGATGCGGGCCACGACCTCGACCGAGATCGGGTTCGACGAGGCCATGGACCCGAAGACCATTTCCGGCGACGGCGGCCGGATCCTGCTGGTCGAGGACATGGAGGCGAGCGTCGACCGGATCGTGCGGACGCTTTCCCCCTTCCATACGGTCGACGTCAATGCCGATCCCCAGGAGGCGTTGTTCGCGGCCGCCGAGAACGACTACGACCTAGTGGTGGTCAGCCTCAGCCTCTCCGGCATCGACGGCCTGAGGCTCTGCTCGCAACTGCGCTCCCTCGACCGGACCCGGCAGATTCCGATCCTGGTCGTCGTCGATCCCGACGACCGGCAGCGTCTGCTGCGCGGCCTCGATATCGGCGTCAACGACTATCTGCTGCGCCCGATCGACCGCAACGAGCTCCTTGCCCGGGTGCGGACCCAGATCAAGCGCAAGCGCTTCTCCGACCGGCTTCGCGACAATGTCCAGATGACGCTGGAGATGGCGGTCACCGACGGGCT
>JAGRKY010000582.1:3144-3365 GCA_020442095.1 Bauldia sp. | reverse complement strand
GAGGTCAAGGCGGTGCTCGCCGCCGAGATCGAATCGCGGCTCAGGCCGGTGGCGAAGCCGCTGGAGATCGACCCGGCGCTGAAGCCGCATGTCATCCTCATCGTCGGGGTCAACGGCACCGGCAAGACGACGACGATCGGCAAGCTGACCTCGAAGCTCGCCGCCGAGGGCAAGAAGGTCGTGCTCGCTGCCGGCGACACCTTCCGCGCCGCCGCCACCGA
>JAGRKY010000582.1:0-3059 GCA_020442095.1 Bauldia sp. | reverse complement strand
CTCGCCTTCGACGCCCTGACCGAGGCGCGGGCCGAAAATGCCGACGTGCTGCTGATCGACACCGCCGGCCGTCTCCAGAACCGCGACGAGCTGATGGCCGAGCTTGAGAAGATCGTCCGGGTCGTCCGCAAGATCGACCCGACGGCGCCGCACAGCGTGCTGCTGACGCTGGATGCGACCACCGGCCAGAATGCGCTGAGCCAGGTAGAGATATTCGGCAAGCGGGCGGGCGTCACCGGCCTGGTGATGACCAAGCTCGACGGTACCGCGCGCGGCGGCATCCTCGTCGCCATCTCGGCCAAATACAAACTGCCGGTCTTCTTCCTCGGCGTCGGCGAGGGCGATCGACGATCTCGAACCCTTCGAAGCCCGCGAATTCGCCGAGGCGATGGTGGGGACGTGATGGTCGCCGCGGCAGAGGCCCCTCCCCGCCGCACGGCGCCGCGCCAGCCCGCAACAGCGCCAGCGCAGAATCAGGACACCATGCTCGCGGCGATCGACGCGCTTGAGGCAGGCCTGACGCCGGTGCTCGCCGAGGGGCTGACGATCATCCGCGACAATCCCGGCCGGACACCGCAGCAATGGTCGATCAGGGACGCCGGCGGCGCGATCGTCGTCTCCTTCGGGCTGATCGACCGGACGTTCTTCTGGACCTGGGACGAGGGCGTCAGCAACCACTATACCAAGGTCGGCGAGACGATGACCCGGGTCATCACCGACGAACTGAGACGGTTCGGACACCTGAAATGACGGAAGCCGAAACGAATAAGCCAGCCACCGGCGAAGACGGGAAAGCGCCGGCCAGCAGTAATTCCCCTGATGAGGGACGCGCTGGCCAGCCATCCTTCCGGAGCGAGTGTCCGAGCGTGTTTTCGCTCCTCCTGTCCCGGCTCGGAATCATCCGGCCGGGGTGGCGGCGGACCGACTGTGAGGTTAAGTAGACCGCCATGGAATTCGAACACGCTCCGAACCAGGCCGACCGCAAGCCGCTCAATCCGATCCTCAAGCTCGCGCTTGAGCTCGGGCCGCTTGGCGTCTTCTTCTTCGCCAACAGCCGCGGCGAATGGCTGGCCGAGAAATTCCCGGCGCTCGGCGCGCTCGGCGGGCCGCTGTTCATCGCCACCGCGCTGTTCATCGCCGCGACGGTGATCGCGCTGGCCGTATCGCTGATCCTGACCCGGCGGCTGCCGATCATGCCGCTGGTGACCGGCGTCGTCGTGCTGATCTTCGGCGGGCTGACACTATGGCTGCAGGACGAGACCTTCATCAAGATGAAGCCGACCATCGTCAACGTCCTGTTCGGCGCGACGTTGCTGATCGGCCTCGCCTTCGGCAAGTCGCTGCTCGGCTATGTCTTCGATTCGGTCTTCAGGCTGAGCGACGAAGGCTGGCGGAAGCTGACATTCCGCTGGGGCATCTTCTTCTTCGTGCTGGCCGCGCTCAACGAGATCGTCTGGCGGACCGTCTCGACCGACATGTGGGTCAACTTCAAGGTCTTCGGCATCATGCCGATCACCTTCGTCTTCACCCTCTTCCAGCTGCCGCTGATCAGCCGCTACGCGCTGCCTGAAAAGGGCGCCGAGAATTGAGCGCAGCGGTCGGCGGCGGCCGGCGCGGTGTACTGACGCTCGTCGGCGGACTGGCGATCTTCGCCGTCACCGCGCTGGTGCTCGCCTCCTTCGGCCAGCCATGGATCGCGCCCGACGGCACGGTACGCCTGTGGGGGAGCGGCGGCAGCACCTCGCAGCAGATCTTCGACTGGTACACGCTCTCCCACATCATCCACGGCTTCATCTTCTATTTCGTGCTGTGGCTGGTGGCGCGGCGCCAGCCGCTCGGCGTGCGGGCGCTGATCGCGCTGGTCGTCGAGGCCGGCTGGGAGATCCTCGAGAACACGCCCTGGATCATCGACCGCTATCGCGACGTGACAGTTTCCGGCGACTATGTCGGCGATACGATCCTCAATTCCACCAGCGACATCCTGGCGATGCTCGCCGGCTTCTTCCTCGCCGCGCGACTGCCGGTCTGGCTGACGGTGGCGATCGCCATCGTCCTGGAACTGGTCGCGGCCTGGGTGATCCGCGACAACCTCACCCTCAACATCATCATGCTGATCTACCCGCTCGACGGCATCCTCGCCTGGCAGCAGGGGGGATGAGCGAGCAGCGCGTCAGCCCTGGTCGGCGAGCGCCTTCTCGATCTCGGGCCGGATCACGTCGGAGAGTTCCTCCTCGCCGATCGGGCCGATAAACTTGTAGCGGATGGTGCCGTCGCGGCCGACGATGAAGGTCTCCGGCACGCCGTAGAGCCCCCAGTCGATACCGGCGCGGCCCTTGGCGTCGACGCCGATGGCGGCATAGGGATTGCCGAGATCGGCAAGGAAGCCGACCGCGTTCTTCGGCTGGTCCTTGTAGTTGATCGCGACGAGGCGGATGCGGTCGTCCTTGGCGAGCTCGAGGAGCTGCGGATGCTCGAGCCGGCAGGGGCCGCACCACGAGGCGAAGACGTTGAGGACGGTGACCGCGCCGTCGAGATCGGCGCGGGCGAGGCCGGGGCGCGCGACACCGTCGAGCGGCGGCAGGTCGAATTCCGGAGCCGGCTTGCCGATCAGCGCGGAGGGGATGGCGCCGGGATCGCCGCCGGTCTCGAGCCGGAGCAGGAAGATCGTCGCCAGCGCCACGAAGACGAAGAGCGGCAGCAGCAGCAGAAGGCGCGGCCGCCGCTTCTCGATGGGCTTGTCCTCGGTCGTGGTCATGGCTTGCCGCTCCCGGCCGACCGGCGGCGGATGCCGCGGGCTTCGAGTTCGCCGAGCTTGGCGCGCTGCGCCCGCCCGTCGAGGATGATCCAGATCACCATCCCGACGATGACCACCGCGGTCAGCGCATAGGCCGCGACGATGAAGCCTTCATGGCTGCCCGGCTCGATCATCCGCTGGCAGCGACGATCTGCATGGCGCGGACGCGGCGCCGGAGGATTTCGTTGCGCATCGCCATCACCAGCAGCGCGGCGAAAAGGATCGTCATCGCCAGCGCCATGATCAGCAGCGGCCAGAGCATCGA
>JAGRKY010000581.1 GCA_020442095.1 Bauldia sp. | reverse complement strand
ATCTTGCCCGGCAGGCCCAATACCCAGATGATCAGCGAGAAGATGGCGACGATCGCCACCAGAAGGAAGATGAAGGCGAGATAGTCGTACGTATCGAACGCACTGGAGATCAGGCTGGTATCCGCCGGTACCTGACGTATCATCTTCGAAGGGGCTCCCCGCCACTCGCCGCCGGGAGACGATAGGTTAGCCGGTCGCCCGGATCAATCGTTTCGCCCCGTTTCACCCCGATCGCCGATGATTTTCGCGGAAGCTGCGCCCTTTCCCGGTCAGGCCGCGCCGGCACGCTCGGCCCGTTTGCGATCATTGGGGTCGAGCAGGGCCTTGCGCAGGCGAATCGACTGCGGCGTGATCTCGACCAGTTCGTCGTCGCGGATATAGGCAAGCGACGCTTCCAGCGACTGGCGGATCGGGGTGGTCAACCGCACCGCCTCGTCCTTGCCGGCCGAGCGGATGTTGGTCAGCTGCTTGCCTTTCAGGACATTGACCTCGAGATCGTTGCCGCGGCTGTGCTCGCCGATGATCATGCCGCGATAGACCTTGACGCCGGGGTCGATCAGCATCGGGCCGCGGTCTTCGAGGTTCCAGAGCGCATAGGCGACGGCCTCGCCGTCGGCGTTGGAGATCAGGACGCCGTTCCTGCGGCCCTGAATATCGCCGCGATAGGGCGCATAGTCATGGAAGACGCGGTTGAAGACCGCGGTGCCGCGCGTATCGGAAAGAAGCTCCGACTGGTAGCCGATCAGTCCTCGCGTCGGCGCGTGAAAGACCAGCCGCACCCGTCCGCCGCCGGAGGGGCGCATCTCGAGAAGGTCGGCGCGTCGCTCGGAGAGCTTCTGGACGACGACGCCGGAATGCTCCTCGTCGACGTCGATGGTGACTTCCTCGATCGGCTCGAGCCGCTGGCCCGACTCGGAAGTCTTGAACAATACCTTGGGCCGCGCCACGCAGAGCTCGAAGCCCTCACGGCGCATCGTCTCGATCAGGATGGCGAGCTGCAGCTCGCCGCGGCCGGCGACGACGAAGGCATCCGCCTCGGCGGTCTCCTCGATCCTCAGCGCGACGTTGCCTTCGGCCTCCCGCATCAGCCTCTCGCGAATGACGCGGCTTTGAACCTTGTCGCCCTCGGTTCCGGCGAGCGGTCCGTCATTGACGCGGAAGGTCATGGCCAGCGTTGGCGGATCGATCGGCTGCGCTTCGATCGGTGTCGTGACTTCGGGCGCGGCGAGCGTGTCGGCAACCGTCGCTTCGGCAAGACCGGCAATCGCGACAATGTCTCCGGCGACGCCTTCCTCGATCGGCTGGCGTTCGAGGCCGCGGAAGGCGAGCACCTTGGAGATGCGTCCCTGCTCGACCAGCGAACCATCGCGGGCGAGCGCCTTGATCGCCATGTTGGCGCGGGCGGTTCCGGACGCGATCCGGCCGGTCAGGATCCGACCGAGATAGGGATTGGATTCGATCGTCGTCGCGAGCATCCGGAACTCGCCCTCCTCCACAGCCGGCTCGGGCACGCGGGAGAGCACGAGATCGAACAGGGGAGCCAGCGAATCCTTCGGACCGGACGGGGCGGTCGCCATCCATCCCTGCTTGGCGGAGCCATAGAGGACCGGGAAGTCGAGCTGCTCTTCGGTCGCGTCGAGCGCGGCGAAGAGGTCGAAGACCTCGTTCAGGACCTCGACGTGGCGCTCGTCCGGCCGGTCGATCTTGTTGATCGCGACGATCGGCTTCAGTCCGCGCCGGAGCGCCTTCTGCAGCACGAATTTGGTCTGCGGCATCGGCCCCTCGGCGGCATCGACGAGCAGGATGGCGCCGTCGACCATCGACAGGATGC
>JAGRKY010000580.1 GCA_020442095.1 Bauldia sp. | reverse complement strand
GTCATGTCGAAGGCGCGGTGGAAGGTGACCGAGGCCGGCCGCGCCCGCTCGATCAGGCGCCTGGTCACCTCGACGTCGATCGTGCCATCCGGGTGGAGCGCGCCGAAGACGAAGCCGTCGACGTTGGCCGACTTGATGGTGGTGATGTCGGTCTCCATCGCCACCAGCTCCTCGACGCCGTAGAGGAAGTCGCCGCCGCGCGGGCGGATGATGACGTGGACGCCGATATTCTGGACCTCGCGAGCGACCAGGATGGTGCCGAGGCTCGGCGTCGTGCCGCCCTCGATCAGGCCGGCGCAGAGCTCGACCCGCGCCGCGCCCGCATCACGGGCGGCGACGACACCGCGGATCGAATCGACGCAGATTTCATACTTGATGTCGCTCACGGACTGGCTGCCTTTTGTTGACGGAACCGGATTTCTGATTATTCGGCTTTTCTGGACCGTATGGCCGCCGCCGGCAATACCGGATTTCCCCGGGTTGGACGCGACGCCTGTTGCTTCCCGCCTCTACCGGGTCTCGGTGACCTTGCTGAGATGCGGCGGCCGGTCGGGGTCGAAGCCGCGCGCCCGCGATACCGCCTCGGCGAGCGGGTAGAAGCTCTGGATCGTCGCCAGCGGCTGGGCGAAGGGGTGGATGCCGCCGGCGCCGGCAAGCGTCAGCGCGCCGGGAAGCGCCACCGGCCCGCAGGCGATCACCGGCACGTCCTCTGCCGTGAGGCCGGTGCCGGTGCCGGTGAGCTCGGGCAGGGCATCGTCATCCTGGCTGAACAGCATCACCGGGAAGTCCGGCCCGGCAAGTCGCCGGGGCCCATGCTTCATTTCCGCCGCGCTCAGCGCCTCGGCATGGAGGCCGCAGGTCTCCTTGAGCTTCAGCGCCGCTTCCTGGGCGATGGCGAAGCCCGGCCCGCGGCCGACGACGTAGAGGCTGCGGGTTTCAGCGAGGATCGGCAGCGCCGCCTGCCAGTCGCGCGACAATGCGTCGTGAAGGACGTCGGCCAGGCGGCGGACCGCTTCGAGCAGCGCCGCGTCGCCGCTCCAGTGCGCGCCGAGCTGGAGGACCGCCGCGAGCGAGGCGATGTAGGACTTGGTCGCGGCGACGCTCTTTTCGGGGCCGGCATGAAGCGGCAGCACGATCTCGCAGCGCTCGGCGAGGGGCGATGCCGTGTCGTTGACGATGGCGACCCTCAGCGCGCCGTCGTCGCCGGCGGTCTCGGCCAGCGTCACCAGGTCGGGACTCTTGCCGGATTGCGAGATGGCGACGAACAGTGCATCGCGCATCCGCGGGCGCCGCCCGTAGATCGAGGCGACCGACGGTCCGACCGAAGCCACCACCGTGTCGAGGTGGAGTTCGAGCAGGTATTTGGCGTAGGTCGCCGCGCTGTCGGAGGAGCCGCGGGCGCAGGTGACGGCGAATAGCGGCGGCCGGTCGCGGAGCCGCTTGCCGAGTTCGCTGCAGGTCGCCTCGTTCTCCGCGATCAGGCGGGCGACCACGTCGGGCGCCTCCCGCGTTTCGCTGAGCATCAGCGTCGGCGGGCTCTTCGCGTCGCTGCTGTCGGTCATCCTTGCTCTCGTTCGGCCAGGGCGCGCCGCGCCATCAGGATGGCGCCATCGGCCGCGTCGCTTTCCGGTTCGACGCAGACCGCGCGATAGGGGGGCGCCAGCCACGGCAGGATCTCGGGGAAGACGCCGCCGATCATCGCCACCTTCGGTGCCCCGACCTCGAGCAGGCGGGCGATGGCGCGGGTCACGTTGCGGGCGGCTTCCTCGAGGATCGGGACGGCCAGCGCGTCGCGGTTCCCGGCATGGGCGAAGACCGCCGGCGCGAAGGTGCCGTAGTCGCCGGGCGTCGCCTGTGCCGCCCATTCGACGGCGTTCTGCGCCTGGTGGTCGAAGCGAGCGAGGACCTCCTCGGCCAGCGGCGTCATCGGCGCCATCCCCTCGAGCGCCCAGAGCGCGTGGCGGATGGCGTTGCGGCCGATCATCATGCCGCTGCCCTCGTCGGCGATGTCGGCGCCCCAGCCGCTGACATTGATCCGCTCGCCCTTGACCACGGCGAGCCCGGCAAAGCCGGTGCCGACGATCAGGATCGCTCCGTCACGGTCGCCGCAGGCGCCGAGATAGGCGGCATAGGCGTCGGTATCGACGACCACCGAGGCGAAGGGATGCGGCTGGGCGAGGACGAAATCGCGGTCCCATTCCTGTTGCGTGCCGGCGAGGCCCAGTCCGGCATGGACGCGGCCGAGGTCGCTCTCGGCGAGCCCGGCGGCGCTGGCTGCCTCGCGGCAGGCTTTCAGCACTTCGGCGAAAGCCGGTTCCTTGAGGCGCGCGTTGCTGGCGCCGGCCGTTCCTTCGCCGAGGTTGCGCCCCGCCATGTCGCGCAGTCGCGCGCGGGTTCGCGTCGCCCCGCCGTCAACGCCGATGAACAAGGGATCGCTCATGTTTTCCCCGCGATTTTCGCCGCCGAAGAGATAGAGGAACACCCCGGCGAAGCCAACCGTAAAACCGGTTCTGCGGGCTTTCGGCAACAAATGCCCGTTGGGGTTCGTCGCAGGCGGTTTCGCTGCCGTGCTATCAATAGAGGTGACCGATTCCCTCCAGCTGGATCAGTTTGGTCGATGGATAGTCCCGAGACGATCAGCCCGCGCTATGTGGGCCTCGACACCTGGAGCGACGCAAGCATCCTCGACGCACTTGCCGAAGGGCAGGAGAGGGCGGTGGCTGCCGCCCGGACCGCGGGACCTGCCCTGATCGCGGCGGCGGAAGCGATTGTCGGCCGGCTCGGTGGCCCCGGACGGCTGGTCTATGTCGGCGCCGGCTCTTCCGGAATTCTCGCCGCCCTTGATGGCATGGAGCTCGCCGGCACCTTCGGCTGGCCGGAAGAGCGGGTCGTCTTCGTCCTCGCAAACGGCGCGGCGATCGTCCCCTTCACCGGAGAGCCGGAAGACGATCCCGAGAACGGCCGCCGGGCGATCGGCGCGGTTGACCTCACGCCGGACGACGTCGTCGTCGCGGTGGCGGCGAGCGGCGCCACGCCCTTCACCGTCGCGGCCGCCGAGGTGGCCGCCGCGCGTGGCGCGCTCACCATCGGGATTGCCGGCACCGCCGATGCGCCGCTTCTCGCGGCGGTCGATCATCCGATTCTCCTCGATTCCGGACCGGAGGTCATTGTCGGCTCGACGCGGATGGGAGCCGGCACCGCGCAGAAGGCGGCGCTCAACATGCTTTCGACGCTGGTGATGATCCGGCTTGGCCGGGTGATCGACGGGCTGATGGTCGACGCCAGGATCGACAATGCCAAGCTCCGGCAGCGCGCCATCCGCATGCTGGTCTACCTGTCCGGCGGCGACGAGGCGGAAGCGGGCGCTGCGCTCGACCGGTCCGATGGCCGGGTCAAGATCGCCGCGCTGGTCATGCGCGGCTTTTCGCCCGAAGAGGCGGAGGCGAAGCTCGCCGTCGCCGGCGGCAACCTCCGTACGGCTCTCGCCTCGCTCGCCTGATCTGCCGTCGGCCTAGATCGTCGCGGGAAGCGGCACGCCGAGTTTTTCAGCCCAGGGCGCCAGCTTGTCGATGATCCCCGGATAGAGCGCGACGCCGCGATGCATGGCTTCGCGCTTCCTGGCGAGTGCCCGCTCGCCGGGCAGCCGCACCTTCTCCACCCCGACGGCCGGCCGCGACCCGTGGCAGAGCGAGACGAGCTCGCTGGTCGCCTCGGAAAAGATGGCGCGGCCGGCAAAGGCCTCCGGCTCGAAGACCTGAATGAAGATCGCGGCGCCCCAGTAGCCAGGCTGGGATCTGCGCTTGTCGCCCGACAGGCCCTGGCTTAGCGACTCGACGATCAGCGCCATGCCGTAGCCCTTGTGGCCGTGGTCGTGGCCGCCGGTCGGCAGCAGCGTTCCCTTCGGCTCCTGGAAAAGGATGCGCGGGTCGTTGGTCGCGTTGCCGGCGTGGTCCTGCGCCCATTTGCCGGGGAAGTGCTCGCCGCTGGCGTTGAGACGGCCGGCCATGCCGTTGGTGGTGATCGAGCTGCTCATGTCGATGAGGATCGGATCGCGGGTCGTCGGAATGCCGGCGGCGAAGGGGTCGGGGGTGAAGACCGGGTCGAGCCCGCCGACCGGCGCCACCGAGGCGACGGCGGGATCGGATGACGCGATCAGGACCACCTGGCCGCGGTTGGTGGCGCGGGTGAGATAGGCGGCGAGGCAGGCGATATGGTGGGATTCGCGGACCGAGACCGTGGCGACGCCGTAGTCGCTTGCCCGTTCGCAGGCGATGTCGATCGCCCTTGCCGTGATCCACACGCCGGACAGCCGCTTCGCGTCCCAGACCAGCGCCGCCTTGTGGTCGGAGACGACCTCCGGCTCGCCGGTTGTCCGCATCGCGCCGTCCTCGATCTCCTTGAGGTAGTTGGGCGCGAGCGCGAGGCCATGGGTGTCGTGGCCCATCAGGTCGGCCTCGACCAGTATCTCGGCGATCGTCGCCGGCTTGTCGCCGTCCATGCCGGTGGCGGCGAAGAGGGCGGTGGCGAAACCGACGAGGTCGGCCGGGCGATATCGGGTCATTGTTCCCCCCTGGAATGCAGCCGTCACCATAGCAATGTTGCGGAGATCAGAGGAGTTCCGGGTCGACTACTTCCATGACCTCGTGGAAGCCGTCCCAGATCATCGCCAGCGCGACCCAGGCAATGAGGATAAGGCCGAGATAGGCGATCCAGCGATGGCGATGGAGAAGCCGGGCGATGAAGGTCGCGGCGACGCCCATCAGCGCCACCGACAGGGCGAGGCCGATGATCAGCGCCCATTCGTGGCCGCGCGCGGTGCCGGCGACGGCGAGTACGTTGTCGAGCGACATGGAGACGTCGGCGACGACGATCTGGATCAGCGCCTGCCCGAAGGTCTTCTCGGGCACCGCGCCATTCGCCTGCGGCGCCGCCGTCACGGCATCGGTCTCGGGGGCGCAGGCTTCCAGGATCGGCGGACGGCGGCTGCTCGACCGCAGCTCGCGCAACAGCTTCCAGGCGACCCACAGGAGAAGCAGGCCGCCGGCCAGCACCAGCCCGATGACGCCGAGCAGTTCGACCGTGAAGAAGGCGAAGACGATCCGCAGCAGCGCGGCGGCGCCGATGCCGAAGACGATCGCCTTGCGCCGCAGCTCCTTCGGAAGCCCCGCCGCCGCCATGCCGACGACCACCGCATTGTCGCCGGCAAGCACGAGGTCGATGATGATGACAGTGGCGAGTGCGGTAAGTTCCGAATGCATGAATGACGACGGGTTGGCGAAAGCGGCCTACGCCGGAACCGGGGCGTTCGCCGCGATCAGTTTCTCGTTCTTAAGGTCGCTCCACAGCGATCCGGGAATGTCGGTCTCCCACCATTCGAGGATCTGGTTCAGTTCTTCGGCCGAGCGCGGGCCGGGGATGATGCTCGCCACCGTTGGATGGGCGAGGGGGAAGCGCAGCGCCGCCGCCGGCAGCGGCACGCCATGGGCGTCGCAGACGCGCGCGATCGCCCTGACCCGGGTCATCACGTCGTCGGGAGCCTTGATATAGTTCCAGGTCTCTCGGCCGACCAGGATGCCGGAGTTGAACGGCCCGCCGATGACGATCGACGCGCCATGCTTCTCGACGGCCGGCAGCAGCGATTCCAGCGGGTCCTGCTCGAGCAGCGTGT
>JAGRKY010000579.1 GCA_020442095.1 Bauldia sp. | reverse complement strand
GGCCGGAAAGTATAATGGCCGATGGTAAACACCGCGTCTTCGCTCTGCTCGTGCTGGCGGAGCTGGGCCCGGATCCGCGCCAAGAGCACCGCGAAGCGGAACGGCTTGGTAACATAGTCATTGGCGCCCGCCTCGAGGCCGAGGATCGTGTCCGATTCCGAATCCTGCCCGGTCAGCATGATCACCGGCGCCTTGAAGCCGCTCTTGCGCAGAAGCTTCACCGCCTCGCGGCCGTCCATGTCGGGCAGGCCGACATCCATAATCACCAGGTCGAGCCGGCCCTGGCGCGCCGCCTGCACCCCCTTGGTGGCGGTGTCGGCGTCCTCGATGTCGAATTCCTCGTATAGGGAGAGTTGTTCGACCAGGCTTTCGCGAAGCACGTCGTCGTCGTCGACGACCAGAATCTTGCGGGCGGGCATGTGTCGCCTCTGTTCATCTTGCCGGCCCCCAGGCGAAACCGGCGGGAATCCATCTGAATCAGGTAGGATGTGGTGTAGACCCCAACCCCATGGGGGTGCAAGCAAAGGCGTCCTGATGGCAAAATCGAGGAAACCGGGAATTTTGCTGTGAAATCGTCGATTCAGGACATCCGCGTCGCGAGCATCGGGCGGGACAGGACACGCGGCATGCTCGTCGCGGGCGGGTTGACCGTGCCTTGCGCCCTCGGCCGCGGCGGCATCGCGACCCGGAAGCGCGAGGGCGACGGCGTCACGCCCGCCGGCCGTTTCGCGCTGCTCACCGTCCTCTACCGTCCCGATCGCCTCCGCCGGCCGGCAACCGCGCTCCCCGTCGCGCCGATCCGCCCCGATTCCGGCTGGTGCGACGACCCGGCAGACCGCCGCTACAACCGCCCCGTCCGCCTTCCCTATGCGGCGAGCCACGAGGAATTGTGGCGGAGCGACCACCTCTACGATCTCGTCGTCGTCCTCGACTACAACCTGGCAAGGCCGCGCCGCGGCGCCGGCAGCGCCATCTTCTTCCACCTCGCCACCCCCGGCTTCGCGCCAACCGCCGGCTGCGTCGCGGTCACCGAGCAAGCGATGCGGCGCATCCTCGCCCGCTCCGGCCCCGGCACCGAGATGGTGATCGGCTAGCACCCGAAACCCGGCACGCCACTGGCCACGCCCCGCGAAGCGCAAGGCGCGGTGCGTCCTTCGAGGCTCGCTCCGCTCGCACCTCAGGATGGCGGGGTAGATGTTTCACGCCATGGCCAGGACACCGCCCTGCGCCCGACATGGCGAACAATCCTCGCCATCCTGAGGTGCACGCGCAAAAGCGCGGGCCTCGAAGGACGCAATGCCGTTGGTCGAGGACCGGACACACGCTGTCCTTATCACCGTACCCTCCCCAGAGCACGGCGCACACCAGCCCTCCCCTTGTGGGAGGGCCAAAACCGCGCCAGCGGTTTTGGGGAGGGGTAAAGGCGGTTCGACGGATCGAAGCGACTTAGCCGCTTCGACCCTCCCGACTTCAGTGACCCTTGCGGTCGTAGGCGCCGAACAGGGACGGATCGAGCCCCTTTCGATCGAACAGACCCTTCAGGGCGATATTGGCAATCTGGGGACCATCGTCGGTCATCGTCACCCAGGTGACATGATCCACGTTCCCCGGGCCTTCCTCGTGGAAAGAGGCGCCGGCGGGTCCCATCGTGATGTATTCGGTGCCGTCGATCAGATCATAGTCATAGTAATGCAGATGGCCCCCGAAAAAGGTATGTTTCCTGCCCTTGAGAAGCGCCTGAACTGCCTCGAAGCTCTTCGATGGTTTTTCCCAGGCGGGCTCATGCAGGAAAACAAAGGTCCACCGGACATCGGGGTTCTGCTCGAGAGCATTCTTCAGAAACGCCATCTGGTCGTCCTGGAATTCCACGGGGACGGCAAGTCCCGCCACGACCGAGTCATCAGACATGAATTCCGCGAGCATCTTTTTCGCCGCCTCGGGGTCCTCCGTTTGCAGGCGGTTGTAGGTTTCGATCTTTTCCTCCATGTCCTTGGGGCTCGGACGGGGAGGGTCTTCACTGTCGAGAACGATGAACAGTGTGTCCTCGTAAACGAAGGCGTAGTAGGTCGACCCATACCTCTCGCGCCACACCGCCTGGGCTGTCGTATTGGCGATATCGTGGTTCCCCGGCGTTCGGAAAAACGGCATATCGAGACCGCTCAGCATCTTGTCTGACTCGTCCCATTCGGCATTCAGTTTCGCCTTGTCGTCGCTGTAGCCCTCGATCAGGTCGCCGACATTGATCACGAATTCGGGCTGCAACAGATTGATCTGGTCGATCGCGAGTCTGAAGGTGCCCTCAACGTTGGCACCTCCCGTCCGATCGCCGACGATCAGGAACTGAAAGTGGCTGGGATCGTCGTTGAAGGCGTCGGAAGTCCACGGCTTCGCATTAGGCAATGCGTTCTGATCATAGCTGAAATCGGCTCCGACGGCCGCGCCTGCAGCAAGGCCCAGAACACAGAGCGCAGACAGTCCCGCCGAGATTGTAAGCTGCAAGCAACGAATAGACATGGTTGTCTCCCTTGCATGATCCGCCAACAAATCGCGCTGTCGATAAAGCCACGCGTCAGGAGTTATGCATTGATACTGATCAAGCCGAAAGCTGAGGTAGCAGTCGACTAGCGGCGCCAGAATCCGATCAGAAATGTAAGCTTTCGCAAAGACGGACGGGACTTACGGAACGGCAAACTTTGGCGGCGATTGGAGAAATTACACTGCATGGTGCTGAGATAGTTCTTTGCTGCCGCGGTTGGCGCGCACCCGCTAAGTCTCGAATACCCCAAGAAAGACGGCCATGGGCCAGCCTCATCGCCCCGACGATTTATGAGTGCGCGGCCTGGACCAGCGGCGGCCGCGTCCCGAAAATCGCGCTGCCGACCCGGACATCGGTCGCCCCGAAGGCGATCGCCGTCTCGAAGTCCGAGCTCATCCCCATCGACAGCGACTTGAGCCCGAGCCGCCCGGCGATCTTGGCGAGCAGCGCGAAATGCGGCGCCGGCGCCTCGTCGACCGGCGGGATGCAC
>JAGRKY010000578.1 GCA_020442095.1 Bauldia sp. | reverse complement strand
TCCATGGCTCAGCCTCCGCTCGCCGCACCCGGTGCGGCTTCCGTTCCGGTCGCGCCGGTCATCGGCCGGCTCGGCACGCCTTCGGACGGTGTGGTCGAATCCGGGCTCGGTCCCTTGCGGATCAGCCGGTTCATGTAGATCAGCCCGGCGGAGAAGATGATCCCGTAGACGATGATGAAAAGGATCAGCGTGGTCGCCACCTGCTCGGCCGAAATCGGCGAGGCGGCGTCCTTGGTTCGCAATATCCCTGTCGCGAGCCATGGCTGTCGTCCGACCTCGGCGACGATCCAGCCGCAGAGTACGGCGACGAATCCGATCGGCCACGACCAGGAAGCCAGCGTCAGGAAGAAGCGTGAGTTCCCCAACCGTCCACGCGACCAGCTGATGCCGCCCCACCAGGCAATGATCAGCATGATGACGCCAAGCCCGACCATGATCCGGAAGCCGAAGAAGGGCAGCAGCACCGGCGGCCGGTCGTCCGCCGCGAAGTCCTTCAGGCCCTGGAAGCCGCCGTCCCATGTCTTGGTGACGATGATGCTGGCGAGCCGCGGCACCGAGATCTCGTAGAGGTTCCGCTCGCCCGTCTCGTCGGGCCAGGCGAACAGCACGAGCGACACCGGTCCCTCGGTCCCGGCATCCCACTTGCCTTCGATCGCCGCGAGCTTGGCCGGCTGGTATTGCAGGACGTCCTCGCCCGACAGGTCGCCGGCGATGATCTGGATCGGGACGAGCACGACCGCCAGTCCGATGCCCATCTTCAGCATCGTCATCGCATGCTCTTTGTGGGTGCCGGCAAGCAGGTAGCGGGCGCCGGTGCCAATCACCACGAAGGAGGTGGTGATATAGGCGGCGAGCACCATGTGGATGAAGCGGTACGGGAAGGTCGGGCTGAAGGTCGCCGCGATCCAGTCGACCGGCACGGCGATACCGTTCTCGATCGCATGCCCCGCCGGATGCTGCATCCAGGAATTCGCCGACAGGATCCAGAAGGCCGAGAAGAGCGTGCCGACGGCAACCAGAATCCCCGCGAGCGTCAGGAGCCCGGGCGGGACGCGGTTCCAGCCGAAGAGCAGGATGCCGAGGAAGGTCGCCTCGAGGAAGAAGGCGGTCAGCACCTCATAGCCGATCAGCGGTCCGACGACGTTGCCGACCACATGCGAGAAATGGCTCCAGTTGGTGCCGAACTCGTAGGACATGACGATGCCCGACACGACGCCCATGCCGAACGACACGGCGAAGATCTTGGTCCAGAACCGCGCGAGGTCGCGATAGCGATCCTTGCCGGTACGCCGCCACATGACGAGGAGCGTGGCGATCCACGCCGAAAGACCGATGGTGAAGGAGGGAAAGATGATGTGAAAGGCAACGGTAAACGCGAATTGAATCCGCGCCAGCATGACCGCATCGAATTCCATCACTTGCCCCCTTTCGGATGACCGCCATCAACCGGGTTAGAATCTAGCACAGATCGGCCGCTCTCGCGGCACATGATGCTCAACCCTTTGTCGCAACGACAAAAAGTCGCGGGAACCTGAGCATCACCCGGCCATCGACCAGCGGCGGATAGGCGGCAGCGATTCGTGCCGTGTAGTCGGCGAGATAGGCTTCCCGCTCCGTCGGTTCGAGCCGGTCGAGATACGGTCTGAGGCCGGTGCCCTTCACCCACTCGACGATCGCGACCGGACCGTCGAGGATGTGGTTATAGGCGACATGCCAGATATCGACGGACGACGCATGGGGCTTCAGCCGGTCGTAATAGGTCGATGGCGGCGGTATGGTCTCCCGCGCGATCGGCGTTGTGAAGCGCTCCTGCCACGGCCCCTCCCGCGCCACCTCATCCATCAGCAGGTGCGTCGGCTCACCCCGGTTGTCCGGCACCTGCATCGCGAGCGCCCCGCCCGGCCGGCAGCTCCGGAGCAGCCGCTCCAGCGTGTCGAGATGACGGGGCACCCACTGGAACACCGCGTTGCCGTAGATCACGTCGAAGGGTTCCGGCGGCGTCCACGACTCTGCCGGAGCCTCGATGAAGTCGACCTCCGGCAGCCGCGTCCGTGCCGCGGCAAGCATCTCCGCCGAGGTATCGATGCCGATGATCCCGGCTTCGGGATAGCGCGCCTTGAGAAGCGCTGTCGAGTTTCCCGGGCCGCAGCCGATATCCGCGACCCGACGCGGGTCTTCGACCGGCACTCTGGCGAGAAGCTCCGCCGCCGGGCGGCTCCGCTCGTCCTCGAATTTCAGATACTGGCCGGGCGACCAGGTCAACGCTGCTGCCCTTCAAGCGGTCCCGGCGGACGGCTGAGCGTCTCGGCGAGCACGATCCACAGGAACGGCACCATCGCCGCGAGCGCCACGATCGTCGCCGCGCGCCCGACCCGTACCGCATCGGCGGCGAAGGGCGAGGTCATCGCGCCTTTCGCCATCGCCGCCACCCAGAGCAGGAAGAGCCCGACCGAAACGATGCCGAGGACCATCGACCCAGCCGATGCAAGCCAGCCGCATTCACAGGAGACGCGCCGCCGGCGCCAGAGCGCCCGCCGCGATTCCGTCGGCTCGCCGGCCACGGCGAGGAGCACCATGATGAGCAGCGCCAGGATCGCGAAATACGGCAGCCCGGTATTGAGGATGCCCTTGTCGAAGGTGATCGGCCAATAGGAGCCGATGACGGTCAGGAACCGCCAGTCGAGCAGGAGGAGCGCCGGAACCAGGAAACCGGTGAACCGCGGCATGCCGATCGTCCGCGCCCGGCGCCAGACCGGCCTGACCAGCGAAAGCCCATAAAGCGCCAGGATCGCCAGCCTGAGGACCGTTCCCGAAAGCACGGCGACGGTCCAGCATTCGCGACCATTGCCGTCGGCACCGCATTTGGTCAGTTGCTGCAGCCCCTCGACGACATACGGATAAGCGAAGGACACCGCGATGAAGGCGATGGTCCGCCAGCCGACGGTGATGGCGAACCTCTTTCCGCTCAGCGGACGCATCGATCGGACTCCCCGTGTGACGAATAACTGGATGCTCGATTCGTGACCTTCGCCAAAGCGACTGCGAACCGGGCGCGATGTCAACGTAGCGGGCCGACGCATCCCGCCGCTTGCCCGGCCCGGCTGGACGCTTCGCGCCTGCCATGACATCCTTTCCCGGTCGTCTTGTATCGGACACTGGAATGCGCGTATGGCGAAATCCGCGGCGGACCGAAAGAATACGACCGCCGACCGGATGTTCGCCAGTCTTGTTGCCGGGCTCATCTGCGGCGTACTCGCGGTGGTACTGTCGATCGGCACCGGCAGCCTGCTGTTTTCGCTGACGCTGCATTCCCACCTAACCGCTTCCGTCGGCATGGCCCTTGCCGCGACCACCGTGCTCGCGGTCGTCGCTGGCCTGACCAGTTCCATCCGCGGCGCCGTCGCCCCGGTCCAGGAGGTCCCGGTCATCGGCCTGACCGCCGTTGTCGTCGCGGTGGTCGCGGCGATGCCCGAAGGCGCCCCCCACGAGCAGACCTTCGCAACCGCTATCGTCGCGGTCATGCTGTCGACGATCATCGCCGGAATCGTCGCGGCGCTGCTTGGCTATCGCCGCTGGGGCGCGATCGTCCGCTTCGTGCCCTATCCGGTCATCGGCGGTTTCCTCGCCGGTACCGGCTGGCTGATCGTCCTTGGTGGCATCGGCCTCCTCGTCGGAACGACTCCGGAGCTTGCCGATTTCCAGCGTCTCCAGGACATTTCCTTCGCCGGGAATGCCGGCTTGACGGCCCTTCTCGTCGTCGTGCTCAACGTCATCGACGTCCGGGCGAAGAATGCCTTCCTCCTGCCCGGCGCCATCCTGACGACCCTGGTCGTCTTCAATCTGGTGACCGCCTTCACCACGGTCGACGTCGACACCTTGCGCGCCAACGGCTGGCTGGTCGGCATGCCGAGCGACGAAAAGCTGTGGCCGCCGATCGCCCTGTCCGACCTGCAGACCGTCGACCTGCATGCGATCATGGTGGCAATGATCGCCATGCCGACCATGGTCTTCATGACGGTGCTGTCACAGCTGATGAACGACAGCGGTATCGAGCTCGCCTCCCGCACCGATGTCGATCTCGATCGTGAGCTGCGCACCAATGGCGGCGCCAACCTGCTGAGCGGCGCCCTGTGCGGGATGCCCGGCTTCCCGTCGGTCGCGTTGACCCTGCTCGCCATCCGCCTGAAAGCCCCCACCCGCATCGTCGGCGTCCTGGTCGGCGGTGTTTCGCTCGGCGCGCTCCTGCTCGGCAGCCGGGTTCTCGACCTCATCCCCACCTTCCTGCTCGCCGGCATGCTGATCTGGATCGGCGGCGCCCTGATGATCCAGTGGCTGATCTTCACCTACCGGCAGCTCGGGCGATGGGAATATCTGGTCATCGTCATGATCTTCGCGG
>JAGRKY010000577.1 GCA_020442095.1 Bauldia sp. | reverse complement strand
TTCACCACCTACCTGCTCGACGCGATCGCCGCGGTTGTCGTCGGCGGCACCAGCCTGTTCGGCGGCCGCGGCGGCATTCCCAACACGATCGTCGGCCTGTTCGTCCTCGGCGTCCTCAACAACGGCCTCGACCACGTCCAGATCGACCCGTTCCTCAAGATCCTCATCCGCGGCCTGATCCTGCTCGCCGCGCTGGTGATCAACGTCTACGCCCAGCGCCTGCGGTCGCAGGCCGAGAACGCCGGCGACTGACCGGCCTTCCATACCGTACGGTCCGGGCCTTGCCGGACCGTCTATTCGATGCCGATGATCGCTTCGAGGCCGGCGGTCTTGCCGAGCTGGGCGAGCCGCCGTTCGACCCGCGAGCCGCCGAGCGGCGCGAGGTCGTGCGGCAGGACGAGGACCAGCTTCTTGCCGTCGCGTTCGAGCCGGGTGCGCGGCACGACGCCCGGCATCGCGCCGGAGATCAGGTTGGCGACGCGCAGGGTCGCGCCGAGCGCCCGCGCCCGCTCCATGTAGCGGGTCGGCGCGAGCTCGCGTATCCGCGGGCTCAGCGCCTCGTCGATCAGCCCCTCATGCCGGTAGAAATTCGCCAGCGCGAGGTAGGCGCGGCCGGGGTGGTCGACGCCGATGAAGGCGGCATGGGCGATAAGGTTGAGGCTCTGCTCGCCCCGGTATTCCGGGTGGACGCGCCAGCCGATGTCGGCGAGCAGGCAGGCGGCATGACGCAGCCGTGCCTCCTCCTCGGTCTCCTCGAGCCCGATCGCCTCGAAGGCCTCTGCCGCCCATGGCGCGAGTTCGGCGGCGTGACGCGGCGATCGCGACCGGAGCCAGGCCAGTTCCTCGCAGGCGACGATCAGCGGATCGCGGGCCTTCTGGTCGGCCGGGAGCAGGTCGTAGAGATGCCCTTCCCGGACACCGAGTGCGGACATCACGATCCGCTTCGGCTTCATGTACTTGATCACCTGCTCCAGCACCGCGGCGCCATAGGCGAGCAGCGGCCGGCGGTTGCGCGACACCACCTCGATCGAATCGAGCGAATCGACATCGCGCCGCGCGACCATGCGGCAGAAGTCCGTCGCCTCACCTGCCTCGATGGTATACTGGTGGGTGACGTGAAGCGGATATCCCTTCTGGCGCATATGCAGCCGGGCCAGCGAACGCCACGTCCCGCCGATCGCATAGAAATCGCGCTTCTCGCCGCCGGGCAGCACCCCGGACTTCTCGAGCGCGTCGGTGATCAGCTTCTCGGCCTTCTTGATCGACCCTTGCGAGGATTCCTGGAGGCGGAGCCCGCCGAGCGGGAAGGTCTCGCCGGTCCCGACGATCTCGTCATGGACGTCGACCACCTCGAGGCTGCCGCCGCCGAGGTCTCCGGCAATGCCGTCGGCGGCGTGGATGCCGGAGATGACGCCATAGGCGGTCAGCCGCGCTTCCTCCGGCCCCGAAAGCATCTGGATCGGCACGCCGGCGATCGCCTCCACTGCGGCGACGAATTCGGCGCCGTTCGCCGCTTCGCGCGGCGCGGCGGTCGCCAAAACGTGGATCTCGGAGACGCCGATCTGGTCGGAGAGCGCCCGGTAGCGGCGCATGGCGGCAAGCGCCGAGGCGATCGCCGCAGGGTCCAGCCTGCCGGTCGCCTCGAGCCCGCGGGCGAGGCCGCACAACTCCTTCTCGTTGAACAGCGGCGTCGCCGAGCGGCACAGACGCTCGTAGACGACCAGCCGAACCGAGTTCGAACCGATGTCGATGACCGCGATCGGGCCCGAGCCGTTCAGCCGGCCCGGCGCCGTCTCCGGCCTGCGCTCAGCGCCGCTTCGAGCGCTTTCGGAGCGGCTGGGGGGGATCGCTTTTGAGAGATTTTCCACGGCCTGACAGGCTCGGATTGGTCATGAAGAACTGGTGCACGTTGAAGGGCGACTCGCCCTTCTTGGTGATGATGCGTTCCGACGTCCCGTCGGACAAGACGGCCCAGCTCTGTTGGTTGTCGGCAAGGTTGGCGGCCATGATCTGGCCGAGGATCTGCTCGTGTACCGTCGGATTGAGGATCGGCGCCATCGCCTCGACCCGCCGGTCGAGATTGCGCGGCATCAGGCCGGCCGAGCCGATATAGACGAGCGCATGCGGCGATGGAAGGGCGTGGCCG
>JAGRKY010000576.1 GCA_020442095.1 Bauldia sp. | reverse complement strand
CGTTCTTGATGTTGATGCCCATCAGGGTACCTTTCTACCTATCGAAGGGTAGAAATATACCCCCCGCCCTGAGCATCAACATCGCAGCTCAGCCGGCGCGTCCCAGAAACGGCTCGACGGACGCCTCCGTCGCAAACCGCCCGATCCGCCGTATCTCCCATTCCAGCCGCACGCCCGAGGCCTCCAGCACCCGCGCCCGCACTGTCTCACCGAGCAGTTCGAGGTCGTAGCCGGTGGCGTTGTCGACGTTGATCAGGAAGTTACAGTGCTTCTCCGAGACCATCGCCCCGCCGATCCGCAGGCCCCGACACCCAGCAGAATCAATCAGTTGCCAGGCCTTTTGCCCTGGCGGATTGGTGAAGGTCGAGCCGCCCGTCTTGTCGCGGATCGGCTGCGCCGCCTCGCGATGCGCCTCGACCGCGTCCATCTCCGCCTGAATCCCTTGCTTTTCCGCCGGTTCCCCCTCGAAAACCCCGGCGGTGAAGATCAGGTCCTCCGGCGCCGCCGAATGCCGATAGGTGAAACCCATTTCGGCGTTGCTCAGCACATGCCGCTTGCCCGCCCTGTCGACGGCATGCGCCTCGACCAGCCGCTCGCGGGTCTCGACGCCATTCGCCCCGGCATTCATCCGCAGCGCGCCACCGATCGTACCCGGTATCCCGTGGAAGAAGGCGAAGCCGCCGAGCCCCTCGTCGCGGGCGAAAGCGGCCAGCCGCTTGTCGGGAAGCGCCGTGCCGGCGACGATCCGGTTGCCGGCCTCGCGCACCGTCTGGCCGAAGCCCTTCGCCGTCAGCCGGATGACCACGCCGTCGACACCACCGTCGCGGACGAGCAGATTTGAGCCGACGCCAACGACAGTTACGGGGATTTCCGGATTCAGTCTGTGAAGGAATTCGGCAAGGTCGTCGGCGTCTGCCGGCTGGAACAGAAGCTCCGCCGGTCCCCCGACCCGGAACCAGGTGAAGGGCGCGATCTCGGCGTCGGCGCTGATCCTGCCGCGTATTCCATCGCGCTCGAGCGTGTCGATCAGCGCCACGTCGCTAGCCGTTCAGCTTGGCCAGTTCGCCCGGCAAGGCATTCGCCCACTGGCTGATCGAACCGGCGCCGAGGCATATGACCGAGTCGCCCGGCCGCGCGATCGACGCGATCGTCGATGCCAGTTGGTCGCGGTCGGGCAGCGACCGCGCATCGCGATGCCCCCGCGCCTTCAGCCCATCGACAAGCGCCTCGCCGCTGACACCCTCGATCGGCGTCTCGCCGGCCGGATAGACCGGCGCGACCAGCACCGTATCGGCATCGTTGAAGCAGGAGCAGAAGTCGGCGAAGAGGTCGTGGAGCCGGGTATAGCGATGCGGCTGGACCACCGCGATGACATGGCCCGGCGTCACCGAGCGGGCGGCCTTGAGGACCGCCGCGATCTCGACCGGATGGTGGCCATAGTCGTCGAAGACATCGACCCCGTTCCAGTCGCCGGTCAGGGTGAAGCGGCGCTTGACGCCGCCGAAGCCGGCAAGGCCGGTACGGATCGCATCGTCGGGGATGCCGAGATGGGCGGCGATGGCGATCGCGCCGGTCGCGTTGAGCACATTATGCTCGCCCGGGATCGACAGCATCAGCCCGTCGATCGTCCTCGCCTCGCCCTCCTGCCGGTCGCGGATGACGACGGTGAACATGGTCGTCCGGTTCTCGACCCGGATGTCGACGCAGCGGATATCGGCCTGCGGGCTCATCCCATAGGTAATGATCCGGCGGTCCTCGATCTGGCCGATCAGCGACTGCACCTCCGGGTGGTCGATGCACATCACCGCGAAACCGTAGAATGGGACATTCTCGACGAATTGCCGGAAGGCCGCGCGGATTCCGTTGAAGTTCTTGTAGTGATCGAGATGCTCGGGATCGATATTGG
>JAGRKY010000575.1 GCA_020442095.1 Bauldia sp. | reverse complement strand
TTCCTCAACGGCATCACCCGCCAGCGGATGATCAGCCTGTTCCGCGAGGCCGGCGAGACCGTCGTCGAGAAGACGCTGACCTATGCCGATTTCCAGGATGCCGACGAGATCTTCTCGACCGGCAATTTCTCGAAGGCCATGCCGGTCACCCGGATCGACGACCGCGAACTCCAGCCCGGCCCCTTCTTCACCAAGGCGCGCAAGCTCTACTGGGAATTCGCCCATAGCTGACCCGGTCGGGGAGGGCGAGGCCCGTCCCTCACCCGCGCCGGTTGGCAAGCGCCCGGTCGCGGATCGCGTCGAGCGTCGTCCCGGGCGTGATCGCCTGCGGATCGATCTTGAGGTGGATGATCGCCGGCTGGCCGGAGGCTTCCGCCGCCCGGTAGGCCGCCGGAAAGTCGTCGGTCGCCTCGACCGTCACGCCGAAGCCGCCGAAGGCGCGTGCATAGGCCGCGAAGTCCGGATTGCGCAATTCGGTCGCCGACACACGGGTCGGAAACTCCCGCTCCTGGTGCATGCGGATCGTCCCGTACATGCCGTTGTCGCAAATGATCGTGATGATCGGCAGCGCGTACTGCACGGCGGTCGCGAATTCCTGGCCGTTCATCATGAAATCGCCGTCACCGTTGACCGAGAGCACGGTGCGCTCCGGGAACAGGCGCTTCATCGCCACCGCCGACGGCATGCCATAGCCCATCGAGGCCGAGGTCGGCGCGATATGAGTCGCGAAGCCGCGGAAGCGATAGAAGCGATGAATCCAGGCGGCATAGTTGCCGGCGCCGTTGCAGAGGATCGTATCGGTCGGCAGGTTCTCCCGGAGCCACACCATCACCGCGCCGAGGTTGACGCCGCCCGGCTGCTCGGTCGCCACTTCGGTCCAGTCGAGATACGCGGCATGCGCCGCATCCGTCTCGCCGCGCCAAGCGATCGCGGCCGGAGGCTGCAGGCTCGCAAGCGCTTCCGCGAAGCGGATCGGCCCGGCCTGGATCGCGAGCTCCGGCCGGTAGACGCGCCCGAGTTCCTCGGCCGCCGGATAGACATGGACGAGCTTGTTCCGCGCTGTCGGGATGTCGAGCAGCGAATAGCCCTGCGAAGGGATCTCGCCGAGCCGGCCGCCGAGCAGGATGACGAGGTCGGCCCCCTTGATCCTTGCGATGAGCTTCGGATTCGGGCCGATCCCGAGGTCGCCGGCGTAGCAGGGATGGAGCGGATCGAAGAGCGGCAGCCGCCGGTAGCTGGTGACGACCGGCAGGTGGAGGCGCTCGGCGAACTGGCGGACCTGGTCGCAGGCCTCCTCATTCCACCGGCTGCCGCCGAGGATGAGGACCGGGCGCGCGGCCGCGTGGAGCATAGCCTCGAGCGCCGCCATGTCCTGCGCGCCGGGCGAGGCCTCGACCGGCTCGAAGGACGCCACGTCGTCGACCGCCACGCGCTCCTTCAGCATATCCGCCGGCAGGCCGATGACGACCGGCCCCGGCCGCCCGCTCGTCGCGGTGTGGAAGGCGCGCGACACCAGTTCCGGCACCCGGGTCGCGTCGTCGATCTCGGTCGTCCACTTGGTCGTGCTGCCGAAGACGGCGCGATAGTCCATCTCCTGGAAAGCCTCGCGCTCGCGGAAATTCCGCTCGACCTGACCGACAAACATGATCATCGGCGTCGAGTCCTGCTGGGCAATGTGGATGCCGGCCATCGCGTTGGAGGCGCCGGGTCCACGCGTCACGAAGCACACGCCCGGCCGGCCGGTGGCCTTGCCGATCGCATCGGCCATCATCGCCGCGCCGCCCTCCTGCCGGCAGACGGTGACGGCGATGTCGCGGTCGTAGAGCGCGTCGAGGACCCCGAGGTAGCTCTCGCCGGGGACGCAGAAGACGTGCCTGACTCCATTGGCGATGAGCTGGTCGACGAGGACCTCGGCGGCGGTGCGGGTATTCAGCGGAGCATGCATGGCGGAACCTTCCTTCGGGCTACGGGCCGAAGAGCGCGAATTCGGTATAGGAGAGATCGCAGAGCCCGGGCTTTGCCGGACCACGATAGTATTTGCGGCCTCTCTCGTCCTGGAAGAAGCCGACCAGCCCGTCGACCGGGCCGTCGGCGTCGAGCAGCATCCACGGCATGCCCCGACGGAGGAAGAACCGCCCGACCGGCCCTGCGAAGCGGACGAAATCGTCGACGTTGCGGCAATAGATGAGCTGCGGACAGGGCACCGTCCCCTTCAGGCGGCGCTGCGACTTGAAGATGAAAGGATGGTCGCCGTCAGGCGCGGAAACGACCAGGCTGGTGCAGCCATAGCCGGCATGCGTCCGCATCATCTCGAATTCCGGCAGGGACGCGAACCCGATCCCGTCGTCGTCCGCCCTCACCTCCCGCAAGCTGACGCCGCGGACCGGCCGGCCGAGAAACGGAAAGGCCGTGAACTGTCCCCGGCAGAGCGGCGTGAAGCCCTGTGCCTCGACGACGGGCCAGGTGTGCCGCGCCGGAGAGACGTTGACGAACGTCACGTCCTTCTGCTTGAGCGGGATCGCAACGAGGAGCGGCGCATAGCTGCGGAAGTCCGGCTCGACATACCAGCTCGAGACATTGCAGCGCGCCGCCATCCGGCCGTCGACGTCGACGGCATTGCCGAACAGCAGGAGCACGCCGACCGGCCTGCCGTCACAGTCGAGCATGTAGCCGAACCTCGGAATCCCCTCCGGTACAGCCCGTTCCGCCTGCCGCCTCAGGCCTTTTTCCCAATAGGCGCGATTCCGCTCCGGAAAGCCTCGGATCAGCAGCTCGATGACCGGATCGAGGTCGGATTCGGTTATCTGCCGGCAGCGGATTTTCGATTGCGGGGCCATCGGCGCGTCCGTTCACCATGAATGGTGAATACACTTGTACCGATTTCTCCAATTTTATATAGGCTTAGTGCAAGTTAATTCGAGTTGATGGTTAACATGTCGACACGAGACGAAATAGTATCCCAAATAACAGCGATCGCAAAACAACAAGAAAAGACCATCGCCCCGCTGGAAGATAGTCTTGTCCTGACCGATTCAGGACTGGATTCTCTTTGTTTTGCGCTTCTTGTTGCGAATCTCGAAGACAAACTTGGCGCTGATCCGTTCACCGCCTCTGACGACGTCAATTTCCCGGTGACGCTCGGCGAGTTCGTCAGGTTGTACGAGGATGTCGCTGGTTAGGCCCGGAACGATCGGCGAAGCGCTCCGCAGCGC
This sequence comes from Bauldia sp., assembly GCA_020442095.1. Next base: position 2,431 of record JAGRKY010000575.1, on the reverse strand, counting down.
CGAGCTCTCGGATCGCAGGATCCTCGCGCCGGGCGTCGAGGTCAGGCTCCGCGACGTCGTCGCCGGCTCCAGTCTCAAGGTCGATCGCGATCGCCTCGCCGGCCGCTCGGTGCTGGTCGCCACCACCGACCAGATGACCGCTGCGCTCGCCCTGATCGAGCTCGACGGCCTCGCCCGCCGCATCGTCATCTCGCCGCCGGACCTGCGACCGGAACACCTCCCCTCGGTCATCGCCGACGCCGATATCGACACCATCGTTTCGGACCGCGACCCGGTCGAATATGCCGGCCTCGACGTCAGCCTGATCGCGCGCTGCGGCCTGCCGCTCGAACCCTGTCGGGGACCGGCGGCCCAGGAGCATGCCACCGAATGGGTGCTCCTCACCTCGGGCACGACCGGCGCGCCAAAAATGGTCGTCCACACCCTCGCCGGACTGACCGGCGCGATCGACACCACATCGCGGAGCGGACAGCCGACCGTCTGGGCGACCTTCTACGACATCCGCCGCTACGGCGGGCTGCAGATCTTCTTCCGCGCCATGCTCGGCAACAGCTCGCTGGTCCTGTCGCAGGCCGGCGAGAACACCGTCGACCACCTCCACCGGCTCGCGGCCGCCGGCGTCACCCACATTTCCGGCACCCCGTCGCACTGGCGGAAGACGCTGATGTGCGCGACCGCCAGCGCGATCGCCCCTGACTATATCCGCCTGTCCGGCGAGATCGCCGACCAGGCCATCCTCAACGCCCTGCACGAGGCTTATCCGAAGGCCAGCATCGGCCACGCCTATGCCTCGACGGAGGCCGGGGTCGGCTTCGCCGTCGACGACGGTCTCGAGGGCTTCCCGGCAAGCTTCCTGGATAATCCCGCCAGCGGCGTCGAGATGAAAGTCGTCGACGGCTGCCTCGCGATCCGCTCGACGCGGGCCGCCAGCCGCTACCTCGGCCGCAATGCCGAGCACCTCGCGGCGGATGACGGCTTCATCGACACCGGCGACATGGTTGAGCGCCGCGGCGATCGCTATTACTTCGTCGGCCGGCGCGGCGGCATCATCAATGTCGGTGGGCTCAAGGTCCATCCCGAAGAGGTCGAAGCCGTCATCAATCGCCACCACGACGTCCGCATGTCGCTGGTCAAGGCCCGCAAGAGCCCGATCATGGGTTCGATCGTCGTCGCCGACGTCGTGCTCAACGACGATGCCTCCACCCTCGCTGACGGCACAGAGGACAACCTCAAGGACGAGATCCTCCACCTCTGCCGCGATGCGCTGCCCCAGCACAAGGTCCCGGCGACGGTGCGCTTCGTTCCCGCCCTCGACGTGACGGCCGCCGGCAAGCTGGCCCGCAATCATGCGTAACGTCGTCGTCACCGGCGGCAGTCGTGGCCTTGGCCTCGGCATCGCCAGGCGCCTCGCCGGCGCCGGCTATTCCGTTATCGCCGTCGCGCGCAAGCAGTCGGACGATCTTGCCGCCGCGATCGATGAGGTCGCCGCGGCCGGGTCCGGCGCCCTGCATTTCGAGGCCTTCGACCTCGCCGACACCGAGGCCATCCCCGCCTTCGCGGCGGGCTTGCGCAAGTCCTTCGGCACCGTCTATGGCCTCGTCAACAATGCCGGAATCGGCACCTCGGGCATGCTCGCCAACATGCACAATTCCCAGATCGAGGATCTCATTCGCCTCAACACGCTGGCGCCGATCATCCTGACCAAATACCTCGTCCGCGCGATGATGGCCGGGGGCGAGGGCCGGATCGTCAACATCGCCTCGATCGTCGCCTCGAACGGCTATAGCGGGCTGTCGGTCTACAGCGCCACCAAGGCGAGCCTGGTCGGCTTCACCCGTTCGCTGGCCCGCGAGGTCGGCAAGGTCGGCGTCAACGTCAATGCCATCGCGCCCGGCTTCGTCGAGACCGACATGACCGGCGGCATGGACGATGCGCATCACGAACGGCTGGTCCGCCGCAGCGCCCTTCGCCGCCTTGCCGAGGTCGACGACATCGCCCGGAGCGTCGAGTTCCTGCTCGGCGACGGCGGCCGCAACATCACCGGCACCCTCATCACCATCGACGCCGGCGGCACGGCATAGAGAAAGGGCGCACCTCCTGAAAGGCGCGCCCTCTTGATCTTGTCTTGCCTGTCGAAGAAGCGTCTGCGGCCCGCGTCGCCTGCGGGCCGGAGGCTCCTCAGAACCGCAGCGTCTCGCGGACCGCCGGCGGCCACTTGTCGACGTCGAGGCCGTGCGTCCAGAACATCGCGACCGCCAGCCGGTCCATGCCGAAGGCGACGCAGGCGGTATGCGCCGGCGCCCCGGTCTGGTCGATGATGTCCCAGGTCTCGCCGAAATGCTCACGGTGATAATTGAAGCTCATGCAGGCGGTCGGCTTCTCGGTCGAGTGGAGCGGGATCAGCAGCTCGAACTTCAGCGCCTGCTGGAGC
>JAGRKY010000574.1 GCA_020442095.1 Bauldia sp. | reverse complement strand
GTCGACTTGCCCGCACCGTTTTCGCCGAGAAGCGCGTGGACCTCGCCTGGACGAAGATCGAAGCTCACCCCGTCGAGCGCCCGGACACCTGGGAAGCTCTTCGAAATGTCAACCAGTTCGAGGATTGGCGCCGGCATGTACCTTGCCTTATTCCGCCGGTTCCGCCAGTGGCTGCCGAACCGCCTGGGACTGAACCTCGGTGCAACGGTCGATGAAATCGCCGTACTCGGTCAGTCCAAATTCGGCGATGACCCTGTCGATCGCAAGGTTCGGATCGAGGCACTCGAGCGTGAAGAGATGTTCCTCGTTGAAGGTCTCCAACCGAATACGCTCACCATAGCGAGTTTGCATCGAAATGAGTTTTTCCTGATGCCCGTCAGTGTGGAACAGCCGCTTGTCGAGGTTGAGGTTGTGCACGGCGATCCGCCCCCACCGCGATGTCTGGGACACGATCCGCCCGGTAGGCTCAATCACGCGCGCGAAGTAGGGCCACACGGAAGAAACCACCGTGAACCGGTGCATCCACGCGTAGGTCTGCAGAGGGAAGCCCCCTTCGTAGGCCGAGAGCCAACACACGATGTCGACCTGCTCCCTGGCATAGCTGGCCCAGAGGTCCTGCCAGTTGAGATCGAAACAGACCGCCATCGCAATCCGGCCGAAGTCGGTGTCGAAGACCGGAGCATCGGTTCCCGGCGTCACGCCGCTTAGGATCTCGCCTTCTGTCGGCCGCTGCTTCTTGTAGATACCGGCGAGCTCGCCCTTGCGATCGATCAGAGTGGCAATGTTGAAGACTTCCCCGTCCATCTCGGCGAAGAAGCCGGCGACGATATACATCTGATGTCGCCGCGCCATCTCGGCCACAGCGCGGAACGAGGGGCCATCGAGGGGCTCGGCGACATTGCGGATCTGGGTGCCGGGGAGACCGGCAGCCATGAAGGTCTCCGGCAAGAGTGCGAGATCGGTACCCTGGGCGCCGGCCGCATCAAGCAGCGAGAGGCCGAGGGCAAGCGTGTCCTGCGGATCCGGATAGCGGAGATTATAGGGAGGCGCGACGTCTTCGAGTGTCGCGAGCGAGGTCGTGGTGATCTTGACCATGCGGGCCATGGGAAACCTCCTTAGGGCCTAAGCTTCGGACGATCATCACAGCTCCGCCACAGCCTGGCGGCGCCGTGCCAAAGTACGTGAAAGCGCATCGATCGCGACAACGGCGACAAGAATCGTCGCCTTGACGGCAATCTGGTAGTAGGTGTGCACGCCAAGCAGATTCATACCGTTGGTCAGCATCCCGAGAGCGAGGACGCCGAGGAATGCACCAACGAGCGTGCCGCGCCCGCCAAGGAGGCTGGCACCGCCAATCAACGCCGCCGAGATCGAGAGCAGCGGCGTATCAACACCGAGTTGGACCGTCGCCGAGTTGAGCCGGGATGCCAGCAATACGCCCGAAACGGCGGCAAGGATGCCACTCATGACGAATGCAAGGAAAAGATAGCGCCCGACCGGAATGCCCGCTAGGTAGGCCGCCTCCCGATTGCCACCGATCGCGTAGATGTTGCGTCCGGTTCGCGTGCGATCAAACAGCACGACAAGGCCTACCAGAATAATAAGCGCCAGCACGAGGGGCACCGGGACAACGCCGATGTTGCCGCCGCCCCAGAAGAGGAATGCTTCGTCTGAACCTGAAATCGGCTGCTGTTCGGTATAGGTGAGCAGCAATCCGCGGATCACGCTCATCGTTCCCAGCGTCGCAACAAAGGGCACAATCCCGCCCCTGGTCACCAGAAGGCCATTGAACGCTCCCACCGCCACGCCGAACAGCAGTGCGGCAATCACCGCCGTCAGCGTCCCGTATTCCTGGAGGCCAATCGCGAGCGCAGCGGCCATCGCCATCGTCGCTCCGACCGAGATATCGATACCGCCGGCGATGAGTACGATCGCCTGACCGAAGACCAGCGGAGCATCGAGCGAAACCTGGCGCGCAACATTCTCGAGGTTCCGCAGGGTGAGGAAATACTCGCCGGCTGTCAGGGCGAAGGTGACGAAGATCGCGCCGGCGATCACCCCGGCGGTCTGCTCTCCTCCAAAGGCGATGAACCGGCGCATCTCGGCCTCAGGGATGTCTAAGCACGCTGTCGGCCCAGACGACCGCAAGGAACACCAGGCCCTTGGCGATCTGCTGGCCCTCGATGGGCACACTGAGCAGGATCAGCAGATTGTTGAGCACGCCGAGGACAAGCACGCCAACCAGAGTCCGGAGCGCACCGCCATGACCGCCGAACAGGCTCGTCCCACCAAGCACGGCGGCGATGATTGAATCGAATTCCATGCCGGCGCCGGCGCTCGCGACGGTGCTGCCGGTGCGCGACGTCATGATCAGGCCGGCCAAGGCTGCAGTGCCACCGCAAAGCGCAAACGCGACGAGCTTGACCCGCCGGATGGCGAGACCCGACATGCGGCCCGCCGTCTCGTTGAGACCGATGACGTAGAGCGATCGGCCGAAGGCAGTGCGGCGGAGAACGAACTCGATGACGATCGCAAGCACGACCACCAGAATGACCGAATAGTGGACGACACCAAAAAGGCGTCCACGGCCGAGAATATTGAATTCGGGAATGGTCGCGTAGAGGGTCTGCGACCGGGTCAGCATCAGCGAGACGGAATAGGCAAGCAGCGCCGTTCCGAGAGTAATGAGAAAGGGGTTCGCGCCGGTGTACACGACAAGGACGCCGTTCAGGGCGCCGATTGCCAGACCCGCCGCGAGGCCGAGCGCCATCGACGTCACCAGGTCAAGGCCGGCGATCTGCGCGAGCACGGTGACGATGCCCGCGAGCCCAACCACAAAGGCCACCGACATGTCGAAGTTGCAGGTGATCAGAAGGACGGTCTGACCGAGAGCGATGATCCCCAGGATCGAAACTGCCCACATGATGTTGAGCAGGTTGCGTGAAGTCAGGAAGACATCGGAGAGGAGGCCGCCGGCGATGATCAGGACGATGAGAAGGATGAGCGCCGTGTGGTTTCTTAGCACCCGCAAAACCGCGCCCGACCGACCCTGTCCGTGCGACGCGAACGGAACCTTAAACCCGCTCGCGCCGGGGCGTGAGCTCGAGCCGAGGTTTCTGTCGGGCGCGACGGTCATGGTGTGTCGATCATGCCTGAAAACGGTGTCCGGCGCGATATCGCCGGACACCCTGTCGAAGTCGTTACCAGCACTGATCGTAGAGTGCGTCGACGTTCTCGGGCGTCACCGGCGCCGTCGGCGCGAGCATCTCGCTCGGCACCTGACGATCCTTGTAGAGATCGTAGGCCACCCGAACGGTGTAGACGCCGACCATGTAGCTGAGTTGCATGGCCGTGCCGTACATATCGCCGGCCTTGATCGCGTCGCAGGCGTCCTTGTTGCCGTTCACGCCGAAGACCTTGATGCCCTCGATGCCGTTGGCCTTGATGGCCTGAAGGGCACCGAGCGCCATCGGGTCGTCCTGCCCGAAGACGATGTCGATGTCGGGATAGCGGGTGAGTAGGTCCTGCATCACCGTCAATGCCTTGTCCTTGCTCCAGTCGGCCGGCTCCTCGGCTAGGATCTCAATGTCCGCCCCGTCGTCAGCAAATGCCTGTTTGACGCCTTCGGCCCGCTGCACGACATCGAACTGGCCGGGCTTGCCGGTGATCATCACCATCTTGCCCTTGCCGCCGGTCGCCTTGACGATCATCTTCCCGACCGCATACCCTTGGTCGTAGGATTGAGACCCGACGAAGGTCTTGGTGTAGGCCTGACCCTCCTTGTTAGTATTGGCATTCTGCATGACGACCGGGATGCCAGCCTCGGAAGCCTTCTTGAGCACCTGCACGACAGCCGCGGGATCGACCGCGTTGACAACGATGACGCTCGGGCTCCGTGCAATGCAGTCTTCGACCATCGAGGCCTGCTTCTGGGGATCGAATGCCGGATCGAAATAGGTGACTTCGCCCCCGTAGATTTTCGACTCGTCGTTCATTCCGTTGACGATCGCGGTGATCGACGGATGATCGGCATTGTTGTGCACAACACAGATAGTGAAGGGATCATCCTGCGCCGCCGCCACGCCCGCGCCAAGGATGGTGGCGAACGCGGCCAACGCCGCACTCCGTACCAGTCGAGGATTCCAGATCATTGCACACTCTCCGTCTCTGGAGTTGGGCTCCGCCATTGGAGCCGGATCAACTTCTGGTTAGCCCGGAAACAAGGAACGGCCGGGCCGGCCGCCTCCGTCGGCAGCGGTTAAAAAAGACCGACGCCGCCATTCACTTCAATTATCTCGCCTGCCAGGAACGCCGATTCCGCCGAGGCGACGTAGATCACCGCGCCGGCGACATCCGCCGGCGTACCCTCGCGGCGCAGCGGCGTCTGATCCACTGTCGCCTTTCGGGTTTCGTCGGTCGAATGGATGTCGTGAAACCGGGTCGCGATGAGGCCGGGCGCAACACCGTTGACGCGGATGCCGTCTGGTCCGACCTCACGCGCGAGGCCCTTGGTGAAGGTATAGAGGCCGCCCTTGGCGGTCCCGTAATGGACCGCGCTGAAGCCGCCGCCGTTGTGGGCCGCGAGCGAGCTAATCGTGACAATGATCCCCGACCGCGCTGCTAGCATGTCCGGGATGACCGCCTTGCATGACAGGAACGCGCTGGTGAGATTCAGCGAAAGGCACTGGTTCCAGAGTTCGAGGTCGCAATCGACGACCTTCTTCCTCTCAATGAGGCCGCCGGTATTGGCGACAAGAATCTCGACCGGCCCGAGCCGCTCCTTCACGGCCTCGACAAGTTCGTTCGAGGCCTCGGGTCTGGTGAGGTCGCTCGACAACCCGACGGCTCCGGTCTTTTCGGAAAGCTCCCTGGCCTCTGCTTCGCTCGTCAGGTAGCTGAAGGCTACGCGCGCGCCCTCGGCTGCGAAGGCTTCAACGATGCCCCGGCCAATTCCGGATGCGCCACCCGTAACCAACACCACCTTGTTGGCGAGCCCTCTATCCATGGCTGTCTCCCGGCGGCCCAGCCGAGGCGCGCTGGACAAGATGCGGTTTCAAAAGGATATGCCTCGCCTCGCCGTCGGCATCGTCGCCGAGCCGCCCGCTTAGAAGGTCGACGGCTGCCTCGCCAAGCGCATCGATAGGTTGGTGAACGGTCGTGAGGCCCGGCCAAATGAGGCTCCCGAGCAGAATGTCGTCGATGCCGACGACAGAGATGTCCTCCGGCACCGAGAGCCCGAGGTCGCGGACCGCCGCGTAGGCGCCGAGCGCATGCATGTCGTTGAACCCGACGATCCCGGTGGGTCTGCGGGGCAGGGCGAGCAATTGCGTGGCCGCTGCATGGCCGTGATCCGCGGCATTGGTATCGTCGAAACCGAATGCGGCCGGCGTCGCTGCGACGAGCGCTGGATCGAATGAGATTCCCGCTTCTGCCAGCGCGTCGAGATAGCCGCCTTGGCGTTCCTGGCGCGAGACCGTCGCGGTCGAGCCGGAGATATAGCCGATCCGGGTATGACCAAGGTCAATCAGGTGCCGGGTAACGAGATAACCCGCCATCCGATTGTCGACACTCACGCTGTCGATTCCGATCTCGACACCGTTGTGCGCTGCTCCGAGGTCAAGCGCCACGATCCGGAGGCCGCGTTCGATCAGGTCATTGAAGTGGTCGAGGTCGAAAGGCGAAGACGCCACGATGACGCCCCTGATCCCGAGATCGAGGAGGTTCGCTGTATAGCGCTGCTCGCGTTCTGGGTCGCGCAAGGTGTTGCCGAGCACGACCTGAAGGTTCCGCGCTTCGGCAGCCACCTCGATCGCGCGTGCCATGTCGCCATGGGAGGGATTCGAAACTGAGGGAACGAGCAACCCGATGATGGGGACGATACCAGTCTTCAGTTGACGGGCGGCCCAGTGCGGCCGATAGCCGAGTTCACCGATGGCCGCCTCAACCCGCCGAACCGTCTCTGGCGACATCCGGTCCGAACGCCCGTTGAGAAGATTCGAGACGGTGCTGACCGACGTGCCGGCGAGGGATGCAACATCGGAGATGCGTGGTCGCAACTTCATCAGCGCAAGAACCACCTTTTTTCGACCCCTGCGGAAAGTCAATAAGGTTAGTGTATCGATTTACTAAATCGTTCTATCAAACATGCTACCGAATTGCAACGTCGCTCGCGGCCGCTAGAGCGAATAGGTCACATAGCTGTTCTCGCATGGATTTCCGGCCGCGATGTGGAGTAGCCCGGTCTGGGGTTCGGCA
>JAGRKY010000573.1:2032-2222 GCA_020442095.1 Bauldia sp. | reverse complement strand
TGCGGTCGGTCGGCTCCTTGGCGGCCTTGGTGGCGACCGCGGTGCCGCCGGACTCGGCGAGATCGCGGCTGTCGGACTCGTCGTCGCCGGAATTGTCGGCCTCCTCGGCCTCCTCCGACTCGATGACGTTGATGCCCATCTCGGAGAGCATCGCGTAGACGTCCTCGATCTGGTCGGAGGAATTCTGGTC
>JAGRKY010000573.1:0-1975 GCA_020442095.1 Bauldia sp. | reverse complement strand
TCATCTTCTTGACGGCGGCATCCGAGAGGTCGAGCAGCGGACCGTCGGGGGCCTCCGGGGCGGCTTCCTGTACGTCTTCTTTTTCCTGGACCTTGGTCGCCATGCACGTCTCCGAATGGGTCGCGGGACGGGAGCCGGAAAGCGCCCGCGCGCGTAGGCCCGTCACCGAACCTGTTTCAATCCACCGCCGGCGGCCCAGCAGGGCCGCTCCGCAAGTCTTTCTTTTCCAGACAGTTACGGCCAGCACCTTAAGCGCTGCTTAACCGTACTGCTTCACGCCCCCGCGTCTCCGATACTCTTTACGCAACCCCAGACCTATCGCCCTTCGGCAAAGTTGCAACCACCCGGCCGATCAGTATACCACCTCAGAACACCCTGGCCTCACGGCCGGACGACGCTCCGAACCCCTCGACCAAAGCCTCCATCCCTTCCGCATTCGCCAGCTGGTTCTGGATATCGACTAGTCGCGCAAAATTGGCCTCGCTCGCATCATTTGCCAGCGCAGCCTCCGCGTCCTTGAGTTCCTTATGTAACGTCCGCTGCCGGCGGTGCAAGGTCAAGGCCTGATGCCAGCCTTTTTCGGCATCGTCATCGGAGGCGGCGGCGGTGGCAAGCCACAGGCCGCAGGCCGAAATCTGGGCATCGAGGCGCTCGACAAGCGGGGCGAAGCGGGATTGCGCCAGCCGAGCGCGAAGCGCGGCCGCGTCGATATCGTGGTCGGCTGCGACGATTTCAAGCAGCTCGGCGCGCAGCCCGACAAGGTCGCGATGGCCGATCTCGACATGGGCGAATTCGTCGAGATGGCGGGCAAGCAGGGCCGGGTGGTCGACCATAGTCATCACCAGCACCGCCTCGCGGAGCGGCGGGGCGCCCTGGCGGGAGAGGATGCCGCTCTGGCGCAGCCGGTCCGAGACGGGGATCCGGGCGGGAAACCTCGGGGCCCCGCCACGATCGCCACGCCCGCCGCCAAAGCCGCGGTCGGGATAGTCGCGGCGGCGGCCGCGCTGCGCCGGCTCGGGCGCCGGGAAGAAGGCGGCCAGCCGTTCGTCGAGCGCCTGGATATAGTGGCGGCGGACGCTCTCGTCGCCGATGGCGCGGGCGATCTCGCGGAGGCGGGCCTCGAGAGCGGCTCGGCGCTCGGGCGTGTCGAAGACGCCGGCCTCGGTCTCCCGCGTCCAGATCAGCTCGACCAGCGGGCGGGCGGCGGCAAGCACCTCGGCCATCGCGTCGCGACCCTCGGCGCGGATCAGGTCATCCGGGTCCTGGCCTTCGGGGAGCAGCGCGAAGCGGAGGCTCTTGCCGGGCTTGAGGAAGGGCAGGGCGAGCTCGGCGGCGCGGCCGGCGGCACGGAGGCCCGCCTTGTCGCCGTCGAAGCAGAGGATCGGCTCGTCGGCCATCCGCCAGAGGATATCGAGCTGGCGCTCGGTCAGCGCGGTGCCGAGCGGCGCGACGGTGTGGCCGAAGCCGGCGGAGGCCATGCGGACGACGTCGACATAGCCCTCGACGGCGATCACCGTGCCGGCGTCGTGGGCGGCTTTCCGCGCTTCGGCGCCGTTATAGAGGAGGCTGCCCTTGTGGAAGAGGTCGGTCTCCGGCGAGTTGAGGTATTTGGCCGGCACGTCGGACGACATCGCACGGCCGCCGAAGCCGACGATGCGGCCGCGGAAATCGGCGATCGGGAAGATGACGCGGTCGCGGAAGCGATCGAAGGAGACGGGGATGTCGTCGCCCGAGACGAGGAGGCCGGCGGCGATCATCCGCTCGGTCGAGATGTCCTTCCCCGCGAGAAATTCCTTGAGGGCGCTGCGGTCCGGCGGCGCATAGCCGATGCGGAAGCGCTTCTGGAGGTCGGGGCCGATGGCGCGGTTGGCGAGATAGCCGCGGGCGGGCGCGCCGGCGCGCGACTGGAGCGCCTCCTCGAAGAACCGCGCGGCGAGCTCGGTGACGTCGTAGAGGGTGGCGCGGACCTTCTCGC
>JAGRKY010000572.1 GCA_020442095.1 Bauldia sp. | reverse complement strand
GCGGATTTGGTTGGCGCGACGGTTCGGAGGATATCGAGCGCTTCAAGCGCCTTTGCTTTGACGGCAAGGTGAAGGCGAAACCGTCGCTTCTCCTCCGCTCCGCATTTGCGGACGCGGTGACGCTTCGCGATCCCGCGGCAAATCTCAAATTGGCCAAAGCCCGATCTACCGGCCGGATTGACGCCGCTGCGGCTACCGTTCTCGCCGTCGCCGAAGGCGCGCGGATGACCGGTCGCCCGGTGAAAAAAGCGAGGGCAGCGCAATGGGTCTGAGAAACCGATTTCGCGGCCCGTCGCGGCGCGTCACGCGCACGAAGCGTTGGAAGGCGCTCCGTCTCCTGGCGCTCCGCCGTGACAATTTCCAGTGCGTGAAATGCTCGGCACCCGCGACCGAGGTTGATCACATTCGCCCGGTCCGCGACGCGCCCGAATTCGCGTACGACCTGGAAAATCTCCAGAGCCTGTGTGGCCCCTGCCACTCCCGAAAAACGATCGCCGAGGTTGGCCTTGCCAGCGTCGACACACCCGCTCGCGCCGCATGGCGCGCGTTAGTCCGCGACATGCGGCCATCAAACCAGAGAAAGGAACTGCAATGCTTGAAAGCGTGAAAATTTCGCGTCGCCAGTCGGAAATCCGGCAGGCGCTCGCCGGCCTGGTCGGGAAGGAAATTCCGACCGAAGACGAAACCCGGTCCATGACCAATCTCGAAGCGGAGTACGCGACGAACGAAACCCGCTACCGCGCGGCGCTGATCGCCGAAGATTCGGAACGGCGCGAGGCCGGCGACGAACTCGAAACCCGATCGGATCGCGAATATGCCGAGCTGATCGACAAGTTCGAACTTCGCCAGGTCGCCCTTGCGCTGGACGAAGGTCGCGCGCTCGACGGCGCCACTGCCGAAATCGTTTCGGAGCTTCGCGAACAGGGCGGATACCGCGGCGTTCCCGTTCCGTGGCAAGCGCTCGAGAAACGCGCCGGTGAAACCGTCGCCAGCGGCACACCGAATCCGCTGCGCACCATGCCGATCATTGACCGCATTTTCGCCGACAGCGCTGCGGTGCGGATGGGCGCGACCATGATCAATATCGACAGCGGCGCTCAAGAGTGGCCCGTGGTCACGTCCAGCGTGACCGCCGGTTGGGCCGATGGTGAAACCGCCAGCGTGGCCGGACCGACCGTATTTGCCACGACGGACAAGGCGCTCGCGCCAAACTCGAATCTCGGCATCACAATGAAGATCACGCGGAAGACGCTCAAACAGAGCGGCGCCGCGCTGGAACAGGCGGTGCGTCGTGACATGAATTCCGCGATCGGCGCTGCACTCGACAAGGCAGTGTTTCTCGGCACCGGCGCCAACGGTCAGCCGGGCGGTGTGCTTGTTGCCGACTATGGCATCAACGACACGGACATATCCGGTCCGGCGACGTGGGCCGCTTTCCGTGCGGCAGTGACTCGCTTCATTGTGGCAAACGCGGTCGCCGGGCCGGGTGCGGTGAAAATGCTGATCCGTCCCGAAATCTGGGCCTTCATGGACGATTCCTACATCACGATCGGCGAGGTCACGTCTGGCCTGACAGACGCGTTCGCCACTGAATGGAATCGACTGACGGCTCACGTTCCCGCGGGCAACATCGTCATGTCGAGCAATGCGCTGGCCGCACCGACCGGCGGCCCGCCGACCGAGAGCACCTCGCTTCTGACAACGACGGTTGGCGGTGTCGCGCCGATTTTTGTCGGGACGTGGGGCGCGATCGACCTGATCCGCGATCCGTATTCCGACGCGGCGAGCGGCGGCCTTCGCCTCACGGCGCTGACCACGGCCGACGTGACGGTCGCCCGCCCGGCCCAATTGGAGATCCTGACGGGCCTGCAGGACGCGGTGGACGAAAGCTGATGCTGTTCGGCGACCTTGAAGGTTCGTCGCTCGAGTTGCGCGCTGGCCAGGACGGCCGGCGCGTGATCCGGGGGCGGTTTCCGTACAATTCGCTGGCGACACTCAGCGATGGCGGGCGCAATGGTGGCCGGCCGCGGAAGGAACAATTCGCGCCGGGCGCATTCTCGCATTCGATCGAAAACGCGGATCAGGATATCGCGCTGCTAAGCGGCCACGATTTCTCAAGGCCGTTGGCGTCAAAGAAAACCGGTTCGCTGCTCTTCACCGACAGTGCGGAAGCGCTGACGTTCGACGCGACCATTGTTCCCGAGGTCGCAGCGACCAGCTACGCGCAAGATTTGTTCGGCTTGATCGCCGCCGGGTTATCGATCGGGCTTTCGCCGGGATTCAGGATTCCGCCGCCGTCCGCGGTGCCACCGGATCGCGCCGAGAAAATCGAGGAAGAAAACCCTTCCCTTGGTCGCGCGCTGATCCGCACGATCCTGCAGGCGATCCTTTTCGAAATGAGCATCGTGACGCGGCCGGCCTATGCCGACGCGCAAGTCGAGGCGCGGAATTGGTCAATCGACCATCCCCCTCGCCGCAAGAGGATTCTGCTGCCATGACCGCGACCACAATTCGCCAAGATGAGAATTTGCCCGAGGCGTATCCCGATGCGCCGGACACGCTGACCGCAGCGGCCGCGGCGCTCGATCCCGATTTCATTTGGCAGCGGATCGAATCCTACATCGCCCATCGCTGGACGGCGCGGGCTGTTGGCTGGAAGGTCGAGGGATCGGGCGAATGGGAACCGCCACTGACGCCCGCAACGATCGTCTCGACGATGTATTGGCGCGGCGATGATTGGGACGAGGCGACCCTATCGCCGGGACCGTTTGGCGGTCTGATCCTGCCCGGCTGCGGCCCCTATTCGATCGTCGCGACCGTTGGCGATACCGAGAACGATCCGCCGGCCGCGGTGCTCGAGGCGTTCCGCCGCCTGGCCGAATACATGGCCGCCAAGGCGGGAAAACCGGGCGCCCGCTCCGAGCGGATTCAGGCCGGCTCGATTTCTCTTTCGCACACTCGCGACGAAGCCTGGATGGCGCGCGCGATTCAAAATTCCGGCGCGGCTGATCTGCTTCGCCCATATCGGAGAGTCCAATGGGCATCCTAAATTGGTTCCGCCGCGAACCGGCGATCGAAAAACGCTCTGCAGCATCGGGCTTCACCGCCGAAATCATTGCAGCGCGCGAGGCGTACGTTTCCGGGAGGCGTGGAATTGCCGAGCTGACCGCCACGGCTCAAAGCTGCGTTTCGCTATGGGAAGGCGCCCTGGCCCTGGCAGACGTCGACGGTAGCGATCTGCTTGACCGTCGTACGCTTGCTCTTGTCGGTCGGTCCCTGGCGTTGCGCGGCGAGGCCGTTTTCCTGATCCGCGAGGACGGACTCGTTCCGGCGAGCGATTGGGATCTTCGCACCCGAGATGGAAAACCAACCGCGTACCGCGTCTCGATCAGCGAGGCCGGCGGCGGCCGAAGCCAAACGGCGCTCGCCGCTGAGGTGCTTCACGTTCGCATCGGCGCGGACCCTGCGGCGCCATATTACGGCACGGCGCCGCTGAAACGCGCGAGCCTGACCGCTGGCCTGCTAAACGCCGTCGAGTCGGCATTGACCGAAGTTTTCGAAAACGCGCCGATCGGCTCGCTGATCGTGCCGTTCCCGGAGTCACCCGAAACGGACCTGGAATCGCTTGGGCGCGGATTCCGCGGTCGCCGCGGTCGAGTGCTCTTGCGGGAGTCCGTCCAGGTGACAGCGGCGGGTGGTCCCGCCCCGGTGGCGGACTGGAAACCGGCCGACGTCTCGCCGGACCTGCAACGGGCGATGACCACCGAAACGCTTGACGCGGCGCGCGACGCGATCTGTAGCGCCTTCGGCGTCCTGCCCGCGCTCTTTGCCAGTGCGACCACGGGGCCGCTGGTCCGGGAAGCGCAACGGCATTTGGCCATGTGGCAGCTTCAGCCGATCGCAGCGCTGGTCGCCGAGGAAGCATCCGAGAAGTTCGGATCGCCGGTCGACTTGGACGTGATCCGGCCGCTGCAGGCTTTCGATGCCGGTGGCCGGGCGCGCGCCGTCGCGACGATGGTCGAAGCGATGGCACGGGCGAAGGAAGCGGGCTTGGCGCCTGGCGATCTTGGCGCTGCGCTAAGGCTGGTCGACTGGTCGGAATAGACCCGTCGTCCTCGCTTGGATGGCGCGGGGCGATCGGCAAACTTGACGGCGGCACGGCGTGGATACGCTTGCCGCCGTTCTTTTCTGTGCAGAGAACTAGGTTGTAGCTTTTTGCCGCGACACCTCAGTCGTACCCTGAAGCAACTGATTCGAAAATTTCTAGCTGAAACGGAGTCAAAGGATGGCCGATCAAACCAACCGCGTCACCGGAACGGTAGATATTCAGACGGATAGCGATGGTCGCGTGGCCTTCGACATGGTGAAATACTATGCTGCGGAAGCTGGCCTAAACGGACAAGGTGCCGAGATTGACGACATCGCGAGGCTTTTTGCGATGTTTCTCAGCATCATGAAAACGCCGAGCTCGATCGAAGACCACATTAAGCGATACAACAAGTCGCAGACATAGTGTGGGGTGAAACGTGGTAGCGGCACCGAATATCCAAAAAATATAAGCTTTTCAATACATTTTGGCGGACACCCCATCCGCCATCCGGATACCGGATATCAAAAAGAACGGATTTTGACGCAGGGATCGGCCCGTCACGCCCCCTTGCGGACGATACCGAGCCCCCTAGGCGGGCCGACGTGCCGGAAATCGTTTTTCCGTTCCTCCAAAGCGATCAATGGAGGCAGCTCACCCGAAGCTACCTCGGCGACCAGGAAGGATCCCGACCGGTCGCGGGTCCCGCCCTGCCCCGCCGGAGCGGGACAGAACGGGCCCGTGGGCAGTGGCGACTTCGTGATCGCGAGGTCAGACGATCAGGAAGTCGTCGGCGTGGAGGTCAAGGTGCTTGTCGAGCTTCGCGATCTGGGCGGCCTTCTTGCCGCCGACACCATCGGGGTCGTACCACAGCTTGCCGTTCTTCTTGCTGTAGCCGAGGCGATCATCATCGTCCCTGGCGTGCCGGCCGATGCGGAACAGGTCGTCGCCGAGCGGCCCGGCCGCGAGCGACGGATAGAAGTCGTGGAGCAGCGCGATCGTATCGACGCCGGGCTTGAAGTCCGGGAGTTTGTCGGCCTTGCCGGCCTGCGGGAACCAGTCGAAGAGGAACATGTCGGCGCCGGAGCCGCCCTTGACGACGTTCTTGCCGCGGCCGCCGATCATCAGATCATTGCCCTTGCCGCCCCGCAGGACGTCGTTGCCGAGCCCGCCGAAGACGATGTCGTCGCCGCCGAGGCCGCAAAGCACATCGTCATTGTGGCGGCCGGCAATGATGTCACCGTGCTCGGTCGGGGCAGGCTCGCCGGGCACGGTCTTGTGCGCGGTGACCTTGTCCCGCCCGGGCGTTCCGAAGATGATGACGCCGAGGGTGTCGTCGATGGCGATCGACAGGGTCTGGTAGTCGAATTCCTTGCCATCCGACGCGCCGACCATGACCTGGTAGACATCGTCGCCATTGGCGTCGGTCGGGTTGGCGACGGAAGGCGGGGTGATGAAGCTGAGGGCGCCGGTATTGGCGTCGATGGTGAATTTGGCGGCGTCCTCGCCTCCGAGGATCGAGTAGGTGACGACGTCGCCGGCGTCGGAATCGGTCGCCTTGACTGTGGTGACCGCGGTGACGCCCTCCTGCATGTACAGGAAGGCCGAGCGGCCGCCGCCATTTGAGGTGATGACCGGTGCTTCTTCCTTGTCGGTCACGGTCACCGCGAGCGCCTGGGTGTCGGCGAGCTTGCCATCGCTGACCTTGACCACGACGTCGTAGACGTTGTCTTGGCCGGCATCGGTCGGCGCTTCGAAATTGGGGGCGGTCTTGAAGACCAGCTCGCCGGTCAGCGCGTCGATATCGAACCTTGCCGCGTCGGCGCCGCCAGCGATGGAATATTTCAGCTTGGTGCCGGCATTCTCGTCGGTCGCGAGCACGGTGGTGACCGCCGTCGTGTTTTCGGCGAGGGAGATCGCCGCCGAGTCGCCGCCTCCATCCGAGACGATGACCGGCGCCTTGTTCGTCGCCTGGGGCGAGCTCGACTTGACGACGCCGATGATCAGGTCCTGCGAGTCGCTGGCCTTGCCGTCGCCGGCCTTCACGGTGACCCGGTAGAAATTGTCGCCGTTCGAGTCGGAAGGATTGCTGAAGTCCGGCGCATTCTTGAAGGTCAGCTTGCCGGTCTTGGCATTGATGTTGAACAGGTTGGCGTCGGCGCCGCCCGAGATCCGGTAGGTGATCGGATCATTCTCGACATCGACGGCAACCACCTTGGTGACGAAGGTCGTGCCCTCTTCGAGGTACATCTTGTGGCTCAGGAACCCGCCGTTGGAGACGATGTCCGGCGCGTCGTTCACCGGCTTCACATCGATCACGTAGCTGTCGATCGATTTGCCCGAGCCGTCTTCGGTCTTAATGACGAGGAGATCCGGGCCGTTGTAGTCCTTGTCCGGGAGGTACCTCAGCGAAGCCAGGATACCGTTGAGCTCGCTTTCAAATCGATATCCGACATAGAAGCCTCTGCCGCTCGGGGCGAAGGTTGCGAGGTGCACAAGGGCGGGGTCGATAGTCAGCGTGCCATGGGAAACCGTGACCTGGAGCTGAAACTGGTTACCGTCGGCGTCAGAGACGGTGTAACCGCCGATCGCCGTGTTGATGTCCTCAAGAACGTCTACGGCCAAAGGACCCTGACTTGTCGGTATTGCCATTTTAACTCTCCGGTTCAATTCCGGACGGCGCCAGGCTGTCTCCGGTCGGTTGCGCGCCCGCCCGTCACGACGAAGGCGCACCTTCCTGCACGAAGCCAGGACCCCGCATCGCCCTGCTATCGAAACCGGTAACAACCGCCCTGAATTGCAGCAATCCGGATCACGATGACGGCTATCCAGATCGCGATGGACGACGTCGACGGGCGGGATTTGGTTAAGACTTCAATACCTTCGACGCGCGAGCGGGTTCGCCGGGAAAGCGTCGTCCCCGCGCAGGCGCAGCCTTGACGTTTATCGAGCGAAGCAATCGCTTGCCCGGTTCAACGGGTAGCGCTTCGCCGGCTCACCGGCGGGCTCGTCAGTTCTTGAAATGCGGGCTGCCTTCGCCGGTCTGGGCGAAATCAGGCCACGACTTCCCCTCGGCATAGAAATCGACCATTCCGTCGCCCGCCGCGTTGTAGGAGCACTGGAAGTCCTCGCTCCCCGCCGCGAGGTCGATGGTGCCGTTGACGGCGTGCGTCCCGTCGGTCCGCTGCCCTTCGTATTTCGTCTCGGTCTTCGCATCGAATTCCTGGAAGAAGCCCTGCGCCGCGACGGCGCAATCCTCCTGCATGTAGTCCGGCGACTGGGCACAGGCGACGCCGGGCAGGACCACGGCCGCCAGCAGGACAAGAGCAGACGCTTTCATGAGACTGTCCTTTCGGGTGGTATCCGGGAAACGGTTCCGACGAGCCACACCGCCGCTCACATAATGGTCATCGAGAGCTGGTAGTGGACCGTCTGGCCGCTATCCTTGTCGTTACCCATCAGGTAGACGCGGATCGTGTAGTCGCCGTTCTTCGGCAGCTTGATGCCGATCGCGTCGTTGCCGTCCATCGAGCCGTTATAGATCGCTTCGCCATTGCTCCCCGGCGGCAGGATGTTGAAGTAGCAGGTCCCCTTGGTGATCAGCGAGACCGACATCTTCTGGCCGGCGCGGGCGCCGAGCAGGTAGTCGTGATAGCCGTTGCCGGTGACCTTGCCCTTGACCGAGGCGTTGTCGTTGCCCGCCTCGAACTGGACGCGGGTCGTCTTGCCGCCCTCGTCGCCGGCCCCGGCCATCGCCCCGCCGCCATCGTCCATGCCTTCGACGATGCTCATGTCGCCGACCGTGCCGTCATTATAGCCAATGCACTTCCAGACCGTGCCGCCGGCATCGCGGAGCATGACGAGGGTGCCCGCCTGCGAGAATTCGGAGCTGATCACCTGGCCCGACTGCCCGTCCGGTCCACCGACCTTCCGCAAATGGTCGATGCAGCCGTCGATGGCCGCCTGCTCGTCGGCAAGAGCCGGTCCGGCCAGCATGGCCAGGCCCGCGGCGAGAAAAATACGCGTCATGATCTTCACGTCAGTCTCCTTTTCTCGGCCAGCCCCGCCAGCCCGCAGTCCTAGGCGGCGTCGTCGCCGTCGGCCATGACGACGAAATCGTCGCCGGTGCGCGTATCGCGATCGAGCGGCAGGTCGACCGTCACCATCGTGGTGCCGGGATACATGCGCGTCCGGATCGCCTCGATCACCTCGTGCGAGCCGCGGATGCGCTTGATCGTCGCGAGCTCGGTCAGCTCGAGGTCGCGCTCCTCGTCGTGGTAGTAGCGGATCGACCGCCAGCGAACCTGCTTCTTCGACGCGTCGAACAGGGTCAGGATAAAGACGTGATTGCCGAGCGGCACGCCGCCGTCCTCGATGGTCGCCTTGCCGTCGGCGATGATCTCGCCGTTGTCGAGCACGAGGATCCGTTCCTCGGCGCCGGAGACGACGATCGAGGTGACGCTCGGCTTGGCCGACAGGCCGGCGCCGGGCGGCCCCGACATCTTCTTCTGGACGCTCGACACCGCCTTCTCGAACTCGGCCTCCGCGTCCGCCGACAGGATCCAGCCGGGATGGACGACGCCGTTCGGATAGGTCGCCGCGTTGGCAATGATCACCGGCGTGCCGACCTGCGTGATGCCAAAGAGCTTGGCGGAGAAATCGAGCGGCAGCCGCACGCAGCCATGGGAGGCCGGATAGCCCGGCAGGTTGCCGGCGTGCAGCGCGATGCCCGACCAGGTCAGCCGGTTCATGTTCGGCATCGGCGCGTTGTTGTAGGTCGACGAGTGGTGGTGCTTGTCTTTCTGCAGGATGGTGAAGACACCGGTCGGGGTCGAATGCCCCGGCTTGCCGGTGGAGCAGGTCGAGACCGCGATGCGGATGCCGTTGCGATAGACGAAGACCCGCTGGTCGGGCAGCGAGACGACGATCGCCACCTGCCCGTCCGGGGCGCGCTCCGGATGCCAGGTGAACTCGCCCGGCTTCAGCCCGTCCACCGCCTTGATCACCGGCTCGGCGAGCGCGCTGCCGGCGACGCCCGCGCCGAGACCCGCGGCCAGCCAGCCGAGGGCGGTCCGTCGTGATGGATGGTTCTTCATCGCCGTCATGCTCCCGGATCGCTGGTTGACCGGTCCCCCCTTCCGGCCCCTTTCCATCCCCGCCGCATGGCTAGTTGCAGGCCGGGTATTTGTACCGGTCGGCCTCGCTGACATCGACCGGACAGCCGCCGCCATGGCCACCCTTTTTGGCGGAGCCGCCATCGGTGAGCTGGCAAATGCCATTGGCGCCGCCCTTGCCGGTGTAGGAGATCGACGGCGACCCGTCGGGGTTGACGCTCAGCGAGATGGTCACGGCGCCGTGCTTGGCCTCGTAGTAGTTCTTTTTGGAGACCGTGATCTTGGCTTCCTTGCCGTTGATGTAGATCGGCCCGCCTTCATCGGCATGGACGTCGATATTGCCCGGGCAGGAGGCATTCACGAAGGGAATGCCGGCATGGGCCGTACCGGCGAGAGCAAGCAGTCCGATGGCAGAAAGAATGGCCGTCTTCATGTTCGTTTTCCTTTTGTCGCGGTCATTGTCATGTGAGCTTGAGGTATGCCGGTGCCGTACCCGGGGCGGATCACAGCGCCCCCTCGTCGCCGGTGAAGGAAATCTCCTGGACCGTCCCGTCGTTCGAGACGAGGCACTTCCACGGCGCGCGCTGCGCCCCGACGCCGATCATCACCATCGAATTCGCCTCGGAGAATTCGGAGCTCGTCACGGCAAGGTCGGGCTCGCTGGTCTCTTTCTTCACCGCTGCCAGGCAGGCATCGATCGCGGCTTGCGAGACATCTGAACCGCCGGGGGCTCCGGCCATCGCACCGCCGCCGTCGTCAGCGTCGGCGCCTTCCGTCGGCACGCCGTCGCCGTCGTCGCCGGTGAATTCGATCTCCTGGACCTTGCCGTCGTTGGAGACGAGGCATTTCCACGGCGCATCGTTGGCCCCGACGCCGACCATCACCAGGGTGTTGGCCTCGGAGAACTCGTTGGAGAGGATCGAGACCTTGCTCTCGCCGGTCTCCTTCTTCACGGCTGCGAGGCACGCATTGTTGGTGACGGTCTCGGTGTCGTCCGCCGCGGCGGCAGGCTTCGTCGCCGCCTCGGCCGGCTTCGCGGCGGGCGCGGCGGCATCCTGCTTGGCGGGCGGGGCCGCTTCCTGCTTGGCAGGCGCCGGCGCCTCGGACTTGGTGTCCTGGGTGGACGGGGCGTTGTCGCATGCAGCGACCAGGACGGCCAGCGCCAGGACCGAATACTTCAGGTGACTCAGCATTGATCGTTACTCCTGTTGGAAATGTGCCCTGCCACAAAGAATGCCCTTCACCCGGCGCGTTCAGATCCCGCCATTCTTGAGGAGATAGATCTGGCCGTTGCCGCTTACTTCACAACTACCGCGGCGATGCCCGGCGGCAACCTCGACCAGATAGTCGTCGCCGCCGATCTTTTTCGATTTGACCGGAACAACGTCGGTCGGGCGTCGCCCCCATTTGGCGGATGCTTCGCCGACGCAGGCGCGCATCGCGAGCCGCGGCGCGCCATGGCGATCGGCCTCCCATTCATGCTCGCGGTTGTGCGCCATGCGCTGGCGGCGTTCGGTCACCCCGGCGTCATAACCGGCGCGATAGGCTTCGTCGGCGGCAGCGGCGTGATACGGGGCGTTGTAGAGCCCGTCATTGTAGCCGCGCTCGTATTTCGCCTCCGCCTGCGCGTCGGTCAGGTGCTTTCCGTCCTTGTGGTGATCCTCGTGGTGGGCGATCGCGGCGATACCGAGGATCGCAGCAGCGCCGACAACGGCCGCCGCCGCTGCACCCGCCTTGTTGTCTTCGGCAGCGTCGGCCGGGACCGGCGCAAGAGACAGCGCGGCCATGAAACCTGCGACCCCGGCGAGGCCCGCAACCTGTCTCATCGCTGTCTCTCCTCGATTGTCGACAAGAAAGTAAGCATTGACCGATCAACAGGCGGCGACCGGAGGTTAGACAGGTTCGATGCCACCTGTTTGGGCGCCAAACCGTCCCCGTTCCGCGAGCACTAGCAAGCACTTCGAATGATCGACAATCCAGATTGCGACGCAGAACTGTCCGGATTGCGATGGACTTGGCTGCAACTGGGGGAATGTGGCTCGTGATCAGCTTGATAATCGTCAAAATTGTTGAAGAGCTTCACGAAAGCTGCAAGAAACGGTCATCACATTGCCGATAGACAGGCCCCCTCAATCGTCAAGCAGGAGTCTGCCGTGTCACGCTCCCTCTTCTTCTTGCCGTTCTGTTTCCTGTGCTCCTCCGCCATCGCAGATAGTGGCGTCGTCCACATCTACAACTGGTCGGACTATATCGACGAAGACGTCATCACGGAGTTCGAGCAGGAGACCGGGATCAAGGTTCTCTACGATGTCTTCGACTCGAATGGAGTGCTTGAGACCAAGTTGCTGGCGGGCGAGAGCGGATATGACGTCGTTGTGCCGAGTTCGAGCTTCCTGGAAAGGCAGGCGCAAGCCGGTGTCTTCCAGCCGCTCGACAAATCGCAGCTCCACAACCTCGGAAATCTTTGGGACGCCGTCCAGCAGCGGACGGAGGTCTTCGATCCCGGCGGAAAATATTCCGTCAACTACATGTGGGGGACGACCGGAATCGGCTACAACAAGGACGCCGTGAAGGCGCGTCTCGGCGTCGATGCAATCGATAGCTGGGACGTGATCTTCGACCCGGACAAGATATCGAAACTGTCGGATTGCGGCGTCCATGTGCTCGACACGCCCGGCGGAGTATTGCCGGCGGCCATGAGATATCTGGGGCTCGACCCCACGAGCCAGGATGCCGCCGACTTGGAGCAGGCGGCCGATCTCATGATCAAGATCCGCCCCTATATTACGAAATTCCACTCCTCGGCCTATATCGATGCGCTCGCGTCGGGCGATGCCTGTCTCGCGATCGGCTGGTCCGGCGACGTGCTGCAGGCGCGGGACCGGGCCAACGAGGCCGGATCGGGCATCCGTGTCGAATACGTCATTCCGAAGGAAGGCGCCCAGATGTGGTTCGATCAGATGGCGATCCCCAGGGACGCACCGAACCCCGAAGCCGCCCACCGTTTCGTCGACTTCATGATGCGGCCGGACACGATTGCAGCGGCGTCCAACTATGTTCACTATGCCAACGGGAACAAGGCGAGCCAGGCGCTGCTCGATTCCAGCGTCATCGATGATCCCGGGATCTATCCGCCGCCGGAGGTGATGGCAAAACTCTACGTGACACCTACCTACGGAACAGAGACCTTGCGGCTGAACAACCGGCTCTGGACGCGCATCAAAACCGGAGAGTAAGAGGGCTCCGGGTACCCGATCGAGATAACTCCATCAGGTGGATCTGGCGATTGCTGTTCGAACCGACTCAGGCAATTGACGCAAAGGGAATCGAGTTCGAACGCGAGAAGATGTTCGAGCACGAGCAGACCTTTTCGTTCCACGAGGCGGAGGCCCCCGGGGTCTCGGTTCACACCGCCCATCTTGGCCGCTCCAGGCTCTGCCGGGTCCGATCCACCGGACACACGGTCTCCCTGCGCGAGCCGGAATACGTCACGGTCCTCCTCCCCCACCGCGGACAGCTTGTCGTCGAGACCGCGACGGAAAGCTTCTCTGCCCGGCCCGGCGACATGCTGCTCTTCACCCCGAATGCGCGCGTCACTCATGTCGTCGCCGACAGCAGGGGGCGCTTCGAGAGCCATTGCGCCCTGGTCGACATCGGTGACCTGATCGATGAAGAAAGCCCGTCCGCCATTTCGATGGAGCGCTATTTCGCCGGCACCGGCGGCAACCGGGGCGCCCTCGCCCTCAAGCGCCTGGTCGGCCACCTCTTCGACGAAGGCTTCCTCCCCACGAGCGGCCTCGACAGCGACCGCGCGAGGGACGCGGCCGACGTCCTGCTTGCGGAAACACTGGGTCACCTCGTCGGCGACGACCTCGGGACAACCCCTGCCCTCAGCCTGCCGTCGCGCCAGGATCACCACCTGGTGCGGCAGGCAGAGGAACTGATGCGCGAGCGGTATCGCGAGGCGCTTTCGACGCGGGAAATCGCGAAACGTCTCGGCGTCAGTTCGCGGCGCGTCCAGATCGCATTCGAGAATGCGCGGAGCGCCCCGCCGCTCGGCGTATTGAGGACCATCCGCCTCGACATTGCGCGGCAGCGCATCCTCGATTCCAGGGAAGACGAGACCGTGACCGACATCGCGATGGATTGCGGCTTCTTCCATCTCGGTCGCTTCTCGCGCGCCTATGCCCAGGCTTTCGGCGAGACACCGTCCCAGAGCCTGCGCCGCAACCGCCGCACCTGAACGTTGCCGGCTAGACCGGCCCTGCCCCGGCCTGTCCGAACCTCGCTTCGATCCCCTCCCGGGCCGCGTCAAGGGCCGCGAAGATCGCCTCCCCGCGCCGCGCGACGCGCGACGTCGGGAGGACGACTGGCGTGTCCCTCCAGTTGGATGAGGCCCGAAACAAGGTTGACGGGGACGCTGCGGGATCAGCTCGCGAGCGCGACCGCGTCGGCACCCGCCGGGTAGCGGAGCCGGTCGGAGGGATCGGTCGCGGCGAGCCAGATGGCTTCGGCCACGTCGGTCTCCTTCGTCGTCAGTGGCGGATTGGCGAAGGCGGCGAAGATCGGCGCGGCAAAGGCGGCATAGGTTTCCGGGATGAGAGCGGCGATGTCGAAGGCGGTATTCTCCGCGAACCGGGTGGTCGGCCCGTGCCCTGGCTCGACCAGCCGCGCCTTGACGCCGAAGGCACCGAGCTCCTGGGCGAGCGAACCGGTGAAGCCCTCGATCGCCTGCTTGCTCGCGGTGTAGACCGACACCAGCGGCATCGGCGCGAGCGTCGCGCTCGAGGTAATGTTGACGATGGCGCCCGACCGGCGTTCCCGCATCTGCGGGATGACCGCCTGGGTCATGGCCATCGTCCCGAAGGTGTTGGTCTCGAAGACCTTGCGGACGTCCGCCATCGGCGTCGCCTCGAAGGCGCCGGCCGCCCCGATACCGGCGTTGTTGACGAGCACGTCGATCGGCCCCGCGGCTTCGATGGCCGCGGCGATGCTCTCCGGGCTGGTGACGTCGAGCGCCAGGACCCGTATCCGGTCCGACTGCGGAAGCTGGCTCCTGGCCGGTTCGCGCATGGTGGCGATGACGGTCCAGCCGCGGGTGTGGAAATGGCGCGCGGTGGCGAGGCCGTAGCCGGAAGAGCAGCCGGTGATGAGGACGGTGTTCATGTCGATCTCCAGTCTTCGGTGTTGACGCGAAAGAGATAACCGGCATGATCCGGACTATCATCGATCAGAAGTCCACAATTGATTTGCGATAGTCCGAATGACCGACCCGGTGTCCCAGGTGATCCAGCTGCTTCGCCCCCGCGCGGTGTTTTCCAAGGGGATCACCGGCGCCGGCCGATGGGCGGTGCGCTATGCCGAGTTCGGCCAGCCGGGCTTCTGCGCGGTGACCGAGGGCCGATGCCGCCTCGCCGTCGACGGCGAGCCGCCGGTCGTGCTTGAAGCGGGAGACTTCGTCCTCCTGCCGGCGACCCCGGCCTTCACCATGTCGGGCTTCGAGTCGGCACCCGTGAAGCACATCGACCCGGCGACCGCGCTCGACCCTGGCGAAGAGGTGCGCCACGGCCGCCAGAACGGGCCGCCGGATGTCCGGCAGTTCGGCGGCTACTTCGCCTTCGAGTCGCCGGACGCGGCGCTGCTCGTGTCGCTGCTGCCGCGGATGATCCATATCCGCGGCGTCCCGCGGCTAACCCAGCTCGTGCGCCTGGTTGGCGAGGAAGCCGCGCGCGACGACATCGGCCGCGACCTCATTCTGGCGCGCCTGGTGGAGATCCTGCTGATCGAGGCCCTGCGATCGGTTCCGGGCGATGCCGAACGACCCGGCCTTCTCGGCGGGCTCGCCGACCCGCGCATCGCCGCGGCGCTGCGCAGAATGCACGGCGACGCGACGCGGGCCTGGACGGTCTCCGACCTCGCACGCGAGGCGGGAATGTCCCGCTCCGCCTTCTTCGACCGCTTCGCCCGCAAGGTCGGCGTCCGGCCGATGGAATACCTGATGACCTGGCGGATGGCGGTCGCGAAGGACCTGCTGCGAAGCGGCGGCATCGCGCTCGACGAAGTGGCGAGGCGGGTCGGATACGGCTCGGCCAGCACCTTCAGCAC
>JAGRKY010000571.1 GCA_020442095.1 Bauldia sp. | reverse complement strand
TATCCAGCTGAGCTACGGGTGCAAGATCGCCAGCCGTTCAATAGCCCAGACTGGCGCCGACGACAATGATCAGCCTGCAGGCTTCTTCTTTCGTGTCTTCCCCCTGGAATTCAGGCGCCGGCGCAGCCGCCCTGCGGATCGGGCCACAGGGCCTACGCTTTCGCACGCTGGCGCAGTTCTGCGGGATCATGGCGCAGGATACCGCCACCCCGTCCATGGTCGATAGCCCGGGCCGGCTACGCCGCGGAGGGAAGAAAAAGAGGGACGCGGGTTGCCATCGACCATGGCTGTCGCGATCCCCGGCGTTCAGATCTTCGGGGTTTAGGGCGATTCGTCGTTCCCTTCGCCGGCTCAATTTTGCCAGTTGTCATTTTGACCAAATCAGCGTCAGAGTGACCCGGTTTCATTTTCGCTCGCGCAAGATGCGAAGCTTCTCAATCGGTGACGCGACCCTTTCCGACGTCGATGGCCTCATCCGGCTGGAGGAGGCGTCCTTCCGGACCGATCGTATCTCACGGCAAAGCTTCCGGCGGCTGGTCCGGTCGCCAAGCGCGATCTGCCGGATCGCGCGCGCCGGCGACGCCATCGCCGGATACGCGGTCGTGCTGACCCGGGCGGGGACGACCGCGGCGCGGCTCTATTCGATCGCGGTCGACAGGGCGTGGCAGGGTGTCGGGCTCGCCGCCACGCTGATCGCTGATGCCGAGCGGACGGCCCGTCGCCGGGGCATGACGCGGCTGCGGCTCGAGGTCCGCGAGGACAATGCCGTTGCGATCCGGCTTTACGAGAAGCTGGGTTTCCGGCAGACCGGGCGCAGGGCCGGCTATTATGCCGACAACGCGAACGCCATCCGCTACGAAAAGCGGCTGCCCGGCCGCCGGCCGCCAAGGTCCGCCGGGGGCCCGCGCCGCCCCAAACAACCCGCAGGATAGCAAGCCATGGCCGATTGGGTGGTCATCGTCGATACGCTGAAGGATTTCGACAACGCCGGCACGCCCCACAAGGTGATCACGGCCAACGACTATCTCGCCCGGGCGAACCTCTTCCAGGGGGCGCGGCCGAAGGTCATCAACCTGTCCCGCTCCTTCGCCTATCAGAGCCGCGGCTACTATTGCTCGCTGCTTGCCGAGGCGCGCGGCCACCGCGTCATCCCGTCGGTCGAGACGATGATCGACCTCGGCGCGCGGCAGCTCTACGCGCCGGCAATCCCGGAGCTCGAGGATGCGCTCGGCAAGGCGCTGGCCGGCACCGACGCGGCGGTCCCCGCCCGGCTGCTGGTCTATTTCGGCACCGTCGAGGACCACCGCTTCGACCGCTTCGGCAGGCTCGTCTTCGACTGGTTCCGTTGCCCCGTCCTCGAAGTCACGATCGAGGCGGGCACACGCCCCCAGATCAGGCGGCTCGCGCCCGTCCCCGTCACCAGGCTGACGGCGGCCGAGCTCGAATTCTTCCACGCCGCCCTCCACAACCACACCCGCCGGCAATGGCGTTCCCAGCGCAACCGCGTGCCGCCGCGCTATTCCTTCGCCGCCCTCCACGATCCCGCCGAGAGCCTCCCGCCTTCGAGCATCGCGAGCCTCAAGCACTGGTCGCGGATCGCCGCCAAGCTCGGGGTCGAGGTCGAGCCGATCACCCGGCGCGATCTGCCGCGCCTTGCCGAATTCGATGCGCTGTTCATCCGCGAAACGACGTCGATCGACAACCACACCTATCGCTTCGCCCGCCGGGCGGCGCAGGAGGGGATGCCCGTCATCGACGATCCGGTGTCGATGATCCGCTGCACCAACAAGATCTATCTCCACGAGCTGATGACCACCAACGGGCTGGCGGTTCCGCCGACGGTGATCATCGTCGGCAAGCAGGACCTCGCCCGGGCGGCCGACGAACTCGGCTTCCCGATGGTGCTCAAGATCCCCGATTCCTCCTTCTCGCGCGGCGTCGCCAAGGTCGACAGCGCCGCCGAGCTCGAAGCGCTGTTCAAGCTCTGGTACGAGGATACCGACCTGCTGCTCGCGCAGAAATTCATGCCGACCGAGTTCGACTGGCGGGTCGGCGTGCTGGGCGGCAAGCCGCTCTTCGTCACCCAGTATCTGATGGCCAAGAAGCACTGGCAGATCGTCAAGCACAGCGCCGACGGCAAGGCGCTGGAGGGCGGCTTCCACACGCCGTCGCTCGGCGAGGCGCCGCCGGCGGTGATCGACGTCGGCCTGCGCGCCGCCCAGCTGATCGGCGACGGCCTCTACGGCGTCGACCTCAAGCAGACCCCGGACGGCATCTTCGTCGTCGAGGTCAACGACAATCCCAACATGGATCACGGCGTCGAGGACGCGGGCGAGAAGGACCAGGTCTGGATCGACCTCACCAAATGGTTCATCGATCGGCTCGAACGATAGCGATTCGAGCGGATATCCGGGGACGGGCGGGAAAGCGAGCCTTCCTGCCCCCATTTTGCCTCTTAGCGGGTGCTATTGGCCGGGCGGCGACAAAGGGGTGACTCGTGAAAGCTTATCTGATCGTGGCGATGACCGGGCTGATCGCCGGCTGCGCAACCACCAACAGCAGCGCGCCGACCGGACCGGAGCAGGGCATCTGGCTGAGGACCGACGGGCAGTCGGGACGGAACAATCCCGTCCTCGCCCAGCAATTCGAGGTCGACAAGGCCGCATGCACTTACGAGGGCCAGGTCAACCAGCTCTGCATGACTCACCGCGGCTATATCCTTGTGCCCCAGAGCCAGGTCGAGGCCAAGGCGGCCGAATTGCGCGCGGCGGCGGAGGCGAGGGGCGCTACCTACTGACGGCCGTCCCTCCGGGAGCCTGACTTTTCACGTCTGGCGTAATGGCGTAGACAGGACCCGATTCCTGCCGGATCCCGGCTTCTCTCGGCTCTCCCGTCGATCGCCAGATGACACACGCTGACGCCTCATCGCCTCAGCCAGCCTGGGGCGCGCTTCGCCATCGCGGATTTGCGCTCTTCTGGGTGTCGCGCTTCTGCACGACCTTCGCCACCCAGATCGTCAGCGTCGCCGTCGGCTGGCAGGTCTATGACCTCACCCGCGATCCTTTCGATCTCGGCCTTGTGGGACTTGCCCAGTTCGCGCCGTCGCTGCTCCTCGTCCTCGTCACCGGGGCGGTCTCCGACCGCTTCAACCGGCGGATGATCGTCGCCATCTGCCAGTTCGTCGAGGCGATCTGCGCCGGGCTGTTGCTCTATCTGGCCTGGTCCGGGGCGGTGACCGTCGAGGCGATCTTCGCCCTGCTCGTCGTCTTCGGGATCGCGCGCGCCTTCATGAATCCGGCATCGCAGTCGCTGATTCCGAACCTGGTGCCGGCCGAGGCGCTCGCCAGCGCCATCGCCCTGTCGTCGTCCTCCTGGCAGATCGCCGTCATCGTCGGGCCTGTCGCCGGTGGTCTCCTCTACGGATTTGGCGCGGACGTCGCCTATATCGCCGCCGTCGCCATCTTCCTCGCCGCCGCGATCCTCATCGCCATGGTTCCGCGCCCGCCCCAGAAGACGGTGCCCGAGCCGGCGACCTGGTCGACCGTCGTCGCCGGGTTTCGCTATGTCTGGCACGAGAAGATCGTCCTCGGCGCGATCTCCCTCGACCTCTTCGCGGTGCTGCTCGGCGGCGCGGTCGCGCTGCTTCCGGCCTATGCCCGCGACGTGCTCGAGGTCGGGCCGGTGGGGCTCGGCCTGCTGCGCTCGGCGCCGGGGCTCGGCGCGATCGTCGTCGCCCTCGTCCTTGCCTTCCGTCCGATCCGCGACCATGCCGGCCTGATCATGTTCGCCTGCGTCATCCTGTTCGGCGCTTTCACGCTGGTCTTCGGCCTGTCGACCCTCGTGTGGCTCTCGGTGGCGGCGCTTGCCCTTGCCGGCGCGGCCGACATGGTCAGCGTCTATGTCCGCGAAACGTTGATCCAGCTATGGACGCCGGACGCCGTACGCGGCCGGGTCAATGCCGTGAACATGGTCTTCATCGGGGCATCGAACGAGCTCGGCGAGTTCCGTGCGGGATCGGTCGCGGCGCTGATCGGGCTGGTGCCGGCAGTGGTGCTCGGCGGCATCGGGACCATCGTCGTTGCCGGCCTGTGGATGTTCATGTTCCCGGCGCTGAGGAAGGCCCGGCATCTCAGCGGCCGGGTCTGAAGCGGCGAGGCGGGTACGCCGGTCCGGGCCGAAAGCGAACGGCGTCCACCGCTCAAAGCGGCGCGTAGTCGATTTCGAGGAAGTCCTCGACTTCGCTCATCCAGCGGTCGCGGACGAAGGCAACGTGATCGGGATGGTCGTTATAGGCGCGATAGGCGGCTTCGTCGGCGAATTCCATCGAGAAACCGTAGGCGAAGTCGTTTTTCGGGCTCACTTCCCGAAGCTGCTCGAACGTCCCGACACCTGGAATCGCCGCCAGAATCCGCGCGTCTTCCATAAAAGCCGTCTCCTCCGGCGAGCCGGGGGCATGCTTGAGGCGGAAAACCACGGTGTGGCGGATCATCGACCGGCTCCTGCGACTTTGAGGCTGGCGCCACTCTAGCCTGCGGTTTCCTGCGGCCAAAAGCCAAAATAGGCCATCGGAGCCTTGACGACCCATACCCGCCTGATGACAGTGGCGCGGCATGGCCGGGCGAGAAGGAGACCAGCATGAACGCCTATGAAATACTGAAGGGGACGTCTTTCTTCTCGGAGGCCCTCGACGATGCCGAGCTGAAGATCCTTTCCGACCACGCCCGGATCGTTACCTTCGACAAGGGTACCAAGCTGATCGAGGAGGATGGCCCCGGCCATTCGATGTTCGTCATCATCAAGGGCGAGGCCGAGGTGACGGTTGCCGACGAGGACGGTCCGGTTGCGACCCTCGGCCCGGGCGGCGTGCTCGGCGAAATGTCGCTGCTGACCGGAGCGCCGCGCAACGCGACGGTGACCGCGACCGATGCGGTCGAGGCGCTGGAAGTCGACAAGTCGGCGCTCGCCAACGTGCTGTGGATGTCTCCGACCCTGGTCGATCGCTTCGTCACCATGCTGATGAAACGGCAACGCGAGCTCGACAAGATGTATGGCGGTGTCGCCTGGGGCATGCTGAGGCCCGGCAAGGCCGAGCTGGCCAGCATGATTCGCGAATTCCTGCAGACCACCGAGTGATCGCGGACGCCCGGCTGTTTTCCCTCGCATCCGGCTTGAACGGCGGCGGCGGCCAGGAGGCGGGCCGCCGGGTCAAGTCGTCGCTTGCCCAGCCTTCCCGTGACAGTGTATCAGCGCGGCCATGACGACCGTGTCACTCGACAATATCCGCAACTTCGCAATCATCGCCCATATCGACCACGGCAAGTCGACCCTCGCGGACAGGCTGATCCAGCTCTGCGGCGGCCTCAGCGAGCGGGAGATGAAGGCGCAGGTGCTCGATTCGATGGATATC
>JAGRKY010000570.1 GCA_020442095.1 Bauldia sp. | reverse complement strand
AGGACTCGGCGCTGGTCACCCAGCTGTCGATCGCCCGCAACCTCTTCCTCGGCCGCGAGCCGACCGTCGGCCCGTCCTTCCTCAACCGGATGGACTACGCGACGATGAACAAGGTCGCCAGCGAGCTCCTTCGCCGCGTCGGCATCACCAAGAACATCCCCACCACGACGCCGATCTCGGCGCTCTCCGGCGGCGAGCGCCAGGCGGTGGCGATCGCCCGGGCGATGTATTTCGACAGCGACCTGATCATCCTCGACGAGCCGACCAACAACCTCGGCGTCGCCGAGACCCGCGGCGTGCTCAACTTCGTCCGCAACGCCCGCGACCGCGGCCATTCCTGCATCTTCATCGCCCACAACATCCACCACGTCTTCCAGGTGGTGGACCGGATCGTGGTGATGCGCCGCGGCCAGATCGTCGCCGACAATATCGACCCGAAGGAAAGCACCGTCGACGACGTCGAGCTGGTCATCACCGGCATGACCGACGAGGAACTCGCCGCCGCGTCGGCAGCGCCGGCGGGCTGAGGGAGTCGGCCCGGGTCGAGCGCTCGGGCCGCGACATCGTCGCCGAGCGAAACGCGCCCGAAACGCTAAACCTCGTTCGAGCGGTTCTTCAATAGCGCGATGATCCGCTGCCCGGGTTTTAGAAACCCGTCGTTGTCGAGGTCGTACTCCTGGAGATCGTCGCCTCCGGACCACCGCGAAATGCTGACGGTGTTCCCGACATTTCCGCCCATCACCCTCACGATGTGTCGGCGGACTTCGACGACAATGTCGGAATGGCTCTCGAACTGGCTGTGGTTCTCGGCATAGTCGAACGAGAAGGTCCCCTTGCCGCGGTTTCGATGAATGATGTCACCAAGTTCCGGACGTCGTTCGGTGATCCGGAATCCCCAGAAGGGCCGATTGGTGCGCTTCAGTATTTGCGCCTGAATCGCGTCGTGGCTGAACACCGAGTGCGAAGAGTCGAACCTGAAGGCTCCATAAGCCTTGCCGGATTTCCTCACCACGAAGGAAATGAACGCTGCGGACCAAGGCACCTCCCGACCGTCCGAATACTTGCTCCGTCCGTCGTAGCTGAGGCCGATTGATTTCCACATCTCGCCGACGTATCCGCAATACGGATCGACCTTCTCCGATGCAGCCCCCTTCTCGAAGCGGACCCATTGTGCGATCGCGTTTTCGAGGAGCTTTTCCTTCAGCCGCGCGATCGGCAGGCGAAGGTAGGTATTGGCAACGAAACCGCCCTGTCCGTCGATCTCGACCGGCTGCCATTGCCCTGTGGCCGGACCGGTCACTTTGACCGGCTGCCCGAGCGTCAGCTCCCTGATGATCGGCCCGTCCGGCGTCCTCCTGAAATTCAGTCCGTCAGTGGTGACATAGGCGGCGCCGATCGGCAGGCCGGCGCTGGCAGACGACGTCGCCAACACAGTCGCCAGCTTCGGCTCGACGGCCAGAACATGGGCGTCATCACGGAAATTCGCCGGGACGATCTTCTTGTCGATATAGTCGGCGAGCCACTTGCGGTAGGCAATGTTCGCGTCGCCGCCTGCCCTCGCGATCAGATGCTCGGCGGCGGTCTTGCCGACCTGCCCCTTCAGGTTGGCGGCGGTATAGACCCTGCTCCCGTCCAGATACCCGACGGCCCCTCCCGGCCCCTCGTGGTGCGCGAGATACATGTACTTCGCCCGTTCGTCGTCGCTGATGTCGGAAGGGAGGACGCCCTTCTTTCCGAGATAGCGGAGGTTGAAGACCCCGTATTCTGCGGCCGAGACGATCGACAGGAGCGGATCGAACCGAAGCTTCAGCAGCACCTTCTTCTTGCTGGCGACGACGTTGCCGTTCTTGACATAGCCTTTCGCGACCGCGGTCTCGTGAAGGAGCGTCCCTTCGCGCTTCGCGTGATCCAGCCAGGTGTCCTCCAGAAACTGAGTCAGTCCCGCTGCATGGGATTTTTCGTGGAACGAATCCTGCTGCCAGACGCCGCCCTCCTTCCTTGCTTCGGCATCGACCAGCGCGGCGAGCGCGGATGCATCGACACTCGTTCTGCTGCTGGCGGCAAGTAAGGCCGCGCGAAAGGGCTCATTGGCTCCAAGCACAAGCGACATAGCTTCCTCCCAAAGCTCAGCACAACTTAACGTATACCATGCAGGAGGAACCTACAATCTAAGCGGACGCGTTCCGGCACTGCCACCAGCGGTGGCGTCAGTGGCCGGCACAGATGAAATCTGGCAGGAGCGTCGTTTCCGATCCGCCAAAGCGGCTAGCCGAGCGACTTCGCGGCTTCCATCGCGATTTCGAAGGACCTGAGCCGCGCGGCGTGGTCGAAGACCTGCGCGGTGACGATCACCTCGTCGGGGCGATAGCGGTCGACGAAATCGGCAAGGCCGGCCGCCACGGTCTCCGGCGCGCCGACCACCGAACAGGCCAGCGCCTGGCGCAGCATCGCCCGGGCGGGCTCGTCGAGCTGCTCGAAATAGCCCGGCCTGGGCGGCGGCAACTGGCCGGCCCTTCCCGTCCGCAGGTTGACGAAAGCCTGCTGCAGCGAGGAGAAGAGCAGCGTCGCCTCGTCGTCGCTGTCCGCCGCGATGACGTTGAGGGCGAGCATCAGCTGCGGCCTGTCGAGAAAGTCCGACGGCTCGAAGCGCTCGCGGTAGAGCGCGCTGGCGGTTTCGAGTTCCGCCGGGGCGAAGTGCGAGGCGAAGGCGTATGGCAGGCCGAGCATCGCCGCGAGCTGCGCGCCATAGAGGCTCGAGCCGAGGATCCATATCGGGACGCCGAGCCCCGCTCCCGGTATCGCCCTTACCCGCTGGCCGGGCTGGATCGGGCCGAAATAGCGGATCAGCTCGACCACGTCCTGCGGGAAGCTGTCGCCGCCCGCCTGGAGATTGCGGCGCAGCGCCATCGCGGTGAGCTGGTCGGTGCCCGGCGCGCGTCCGAGCCCGAGGTCGATCCGGCCGGGGTGGAGCGCGGCAAGCGTACCGAACTGCTCGGCGATCACCA
>JAGRKY010000569.1 GCA_020442095.1 Bauldia sp. | reverse complement strand
GAGACGCTGGTCCACAACTTCGCCCATTGCGTCCCGGGCCGCTGGTTCCAGATGGGGGCGCTGCTCAACGGCGCGAGCCCGCTTGCCTGGCTGATGAAGGTACTCGGCGAAAGCGATACCGACGCGGAGCTTGCCGCCGTCGGCCGCGACTATCATGCGCCGTCTCCGGTGATCTTCCTGCCCTACCTGACCGGCGAGCGGACGCCGCACGATGATCCCGACGCCCGCGGCGCCTTCTTCTTCCTCGACCAGGCGACGACCCGGACCGAGATGGTCCAGGCGGTGCTCGAAGGCGTCGCCTATTCGCTCCGCGACGCGCAGGATTGCCTCGACGCCGCCGGGGCGATCGTCGAGCGACCGGGCTTCCTCGGCGGCGGGTCGAAGAGCCGGCTCTGGGCGCGGATCATCGCGACGGTGCTGGAGCGGCCGCTGGTCCGCTACCGGGGCGCCGATCTCGGGCCGGCGCTCGGCGCGGCGCGGATGGCGATCATCGCCAGGACCGGGGCGTCGGTGGTCGATGTCTGCACCACGCCGGAAGAGGAGGAGACGATCATGCCTGACGCTGCCCTCATCGACGCTTATCGCGAGAAACAGGAGCTTTTCCGCAGGCTCTACCGGGCCGAAAGGGCGACACGGCGCGACTGACCGCGCCGCGAAGGGTCAGCCTTCGCCGTCAACCGCCCGAGCATAGTGGCCGATGATCGACGGCCAGCCTTTGGCCGAGGCCATCTCCTCGCGGTATTTCTCCCAGCCCTCGCCGTGGCGGAAGAAATCGCGATGGACGAGGAGGACGTTGGTCCCGCCGGCTTCGCCGGGCGTGAAGCGGACGTCGAGGCGGCTGGACGTCGCCTCGCTGCCTTCCGGGCTCCGGTCGGGGCCGATCTGCCAGGCAAGGACGATGTGTCCCGGCCGGTCGAAGGCGAGCACAGAGGCCCAGACCTGCCGCTCCCCATCCTCGCTCAGCTCATAGCCGGCGCCGCCCATCTTCGGCTCGATGGCGATGGTCTTGAGGCGGTCCTTGCTCCAGGTCCAGTCGCGCGGCCACCAGCGATCGAACTCGTCGACGAAGACCGCGAAGGCACGGTCGGCCGGCGCATTGACCGGCTGGGTGAGGTGGAGGAGCTCCTTGGTGCCGCCGACCTTGACGCCGCTTCCGCCAGCGTCCTTCTTCCCGAAAAGCTTGAAGATCATCCTGTCCTTCGTCCGGTTCGCCTCACGAACCGAACGGCGCCGGCAGGTGATCCTCCTGCGCCAGATTCGAGAAGCGGGTGAGCCGATCCTCGAAGAGTAGCCTGACTGTCCCCGTCGGGCCATGCCTCTGCTTGCCGATGAGCACTTCCGCGATGCCGTGGACCTGGGACATCTCATCCTGCCACTGCTCGTATTCGACGGTGCCGGGCTTCGGCTCCTTGTTCTTGAGGTAATATTCCTCGCGATAGACGAAGAGCACGACGTCCGCGTCCTGCTCGATCGAACCCGATTCACGAAGGTCGGAGAGCTGCGGCCGCTTGTCGTCGCGGTTCTCGACCTGACGCGAGAGCTGCGAGAGGGCGACGATGGGGACGTTAAGCTCCTTGCCCAGTGCCTTGAGATTGTTGGTGATCTCGGTGACTTCCTGGACCCGGTTGTCGGAGCCGCGCTTGCTCGATCCCTGCATCAGCTGGAGGTAGTCGACGATCAGGAGGTCGAGGCCGCGCTGGCGCTTCAGCCGCCGGGCGCG
>JAGRKY010000568.1 GCA_020442095.1 Bauldia sp. | reverse complement strand
CCCGGCAGGAGTTCACGCATGACGAAGAAGATCGCGGTCCTCGGCACCGGTGCCAACGGCGCGAATATCGGCGCCGACCTCGCCAAGTCGGGCCACGATGTCGTCCTCATCGACCAGTGGCCGGCGAATGTCGAGACGATGCGCCAACGCGGCCTGCGGATCGAGATGCCGGGCGAGGTCATGGAGCAGCCGGTACGGGCCTTCCATCTTTGCGACGTCTGCACCTTCACCGAGAAATTCGACATCGTCCTGCTTCTGGTGAAGGCCTATGACACGCGCTGGGCCTCCCATCTCATCGCGCCCTACCTGAAGGATGACGGCCTGCTTGCCGGCGTCCAGAACGGCATGACGACCGATATCATCGCCGAGGCGGTCGGGCCGGAAAGGACGATGGGCTGCGTCATCGAGATATCCTCGGCGATGTTCGATCCCGGCACGGTCCAGCGCCATTCGCCCCCTTCCCGCTCGTGGTTCGCCGTCGGCAGCATCGACCCGGCGACGAAAGGCCGGGAAGCGGAAGTCGCCGACCTCCTCAGGCATTCCGGTTCCGTCGAGATCGTCGAGGACATCCGCGCCACCAAGTGGATGAAGCTCGTCAGCAACGCCACGACCCTCGTCTCGACCGGCCTCCTCGACCTCTCGATCCATGACGCGGCCGGCCTGCCCGAGATGCGCCAGATGATGGTCCGCGCCGGCCAGGAAGCCCTCGATACCGGCGTCGCCCTCGGCTACCCGACCCTGCCGATCTTCGGGCTGACCCCGGAAGACATCCGCCAGTCGAACCGTCTGGTCGACATGCTTCTCGACACCCTGCTCGAGGGCTTCACCCTCAAGCACACCATCACCACGGTGCTGCAGGACTGGATGAAGGGCCGCCACAGCGAGGTCGACGACCTCAATGGCCTGGTCGCGGCCGAAGCCGCCCGGCTCGGCCGCTCTGCCCCGGTCAACGCCGCGATCGCCGAGCTCGGCCGCCGTATCGAGGCCGGCACGCTGAAGCCCGGCCCGGAAAACCTTGCGCTCCTGAAGGAACTCGCCGGCGACTGATCCACGCCGTCGGCAGTGCGTCTCAGGCGATCTCGAAGACGTTGTAGATCGCGCCGTTGGAGAGCCGGTGCCCCTGCGCCACGGCAATGACGCGGTTCAGCCAGCCGTATTTCTCGGAAGCCGTCTCGAAGGACGGCACGGCGCGCATGTAATAGGCGTCGGGGCTCACAGCCTCGCCGCGTCCAAGCGCCTCGAGGACGTCCTTCGGACCATGGCGCACGCCCTTGTAGGTCATGCTGATCAGCGCCCCGTCGTCGGTCTCCAGCAGCGTCCGGACATCGATGGTCACGCTCGCATCGTCCCGCAGCGTCTGCCAGTCGCTGCCGCTCGGGAGGATCTTGCCGCTGAGCCGCTCGCCTTCGAAATAGCCGCCCGGCAGCGCTGCGATCCGGCGGTCGGCGCCCGGCGTCTTGCCGAGCAGGTACGGCTTCCCGATATCGAGGAAGAAGGTCATCAACGGCCGCCACCGCAGTTCGGTCATCTCCTGCGGCAGCAGTCCGGCGAGCGGCGGACGGTCCATTGGCCTGTTTCCTCCCGGCTTATGATTGGATCGCTTTAGACCAAGCCAGACGTAGCACCAGCGTAGAGGCGCGCGGACCCGCCAATGCATCCGGTATGGATGATTTGAACGCGGCTCCCGACACCGCTGCGAGGACGCCAGTCAGGCGACGATCACGATATGGATGTCGTCAAGCGTCGTCGGCTGGGCGCCGACGAATTTCGCGAATTTCATTCCGTTATAGAACAGAACGCCATGGTCATATGTGACGTGGGTGTCCGAGTCCGGCAATTCGCCCGGCGCCAGCGCATGAAAAGCCGAATGGCTGAGATAGACCGTATCCTCGTCGGTATTGAAATCGAGGATCTTGTCCCAGTTCTTCCTGGCGCTGTTCTTCGTCATCTTGAAGCCGAAGAAGAAGCAATCCCCGTCGGCGCCGCCGAAAAGCTTGTCACGGCCCCTTCCCCCGTCGAGGAAGTCCGGATCATCGCCGCCATGCAGCCTGTCCCTGCCATTTCCGCCAAAGAGAAGATCGTAGCCCGCGCCGCCTGAAGCCCGGTCGTTCCCTTTCTTGCCGTTGATGATGTCGTCGTCGACCGTGGCAAACGGCTGTTTTCCCGGAGCATGCGACGCATCGATCCTGTCGTTGCCCCTGGTACCGTGGATCGTCACCCCTTTGTCGCTGAACACCGCCTCGAACGACAGGTCGGTGTCGGTCTTTTCGACCCAGTCGCCGGCGAAATGCTCGGCTCTCCCGCCGCCGCCAACGCCCACATTGTAGTAAAAATAGAATCCATCGTTATACGCGTTACGTATTCCCAGATAGGCTTTGTCTTCGACGCCATCTCGGGCGACATACGAATCCAGAATAAAGGCATATGTCTCGCCCTTGACCAGATCGAGGTCGTCGAATTCGATATGAACCGCATTGAAGACTTGGCTTGGATCGAACGCGTCCGTTTCGAACGAAATTTCCTTCAGAACCTTGCCGGGATTGATATCGGCACCCGACTTGTCGATCGTCGTTATCAACAAATGATATTTTGTGGCGCCTGGCCCTTTGTCGTTTATCGCAAAATCCAGCGATCGAAGACGGTCTCCCGCAGCAACGAATGTCTGTCCGACATAGGAGATATCTGTCTCGCCGAACTCTCCGATCTGGTCGGCGACAGGAAAATTGTAGATGTCTGTGACAGGCATCGCACTTTTCCTTCAAACAGCCACAGGCACTGAAGGTTGTAGTCGGCCTGAAGGAACGTTAACACGCGAATTCCCGAGCGCCAATCAGGTTTCCTGGCTGATTGCGAATGGGTCTGTTCGAGGTTTTGGGAAATCGAAGTCGACCAAAGGGAAGCCGCCGCCTCTCTGCCGTCGGGTCGGAGAGGCTATTCTGCCCAAGCTCAGTTGTAGCTGTCAGCAAGGTCCTGGTACATCACGTCCACTTCGCCGGCGAGAGCGAGGACCCCGACCAGGATCGCCACGCTGACAAGCGTACCTATCAGCGCATATTCCATGGCGACCGAACCGGTTTCGTCCCTCACCATCCGCGTGAAGGCTCGGCCCAGATACTGCATCATACCGGCATCTCCCGACGGGCCACTAACCAGCCGACCCCGGCCCGTTTCGCCGAACCTGCCACGTCGCGATTAACAAACCACCCACACCGGCGGGCCTGAGCGATGCGGCATCGTCTCTTGGGCCTGGCCAACGCGGCGCAGCGGTCCTGCGCAGCGCAGTTGATGCCGCTCGGACAACCGTTCAAAGTTCGGGGTGGGCGGTGAAGGAGCGATGCGATTGGAGCCCCCAGAGTATGAGCCACATCCGACAGATTTCTGAACAAGACGCCACTGGCGAGACCGCGGAGCTTTACGATACGAACCGGGGTGGCGACGACAAACTGCCGAACTTTGTGAAAGCGTTCAGCCACAGACCGCAGGTCTATGATGCGTGGAAGGGACTTCTCGGATCCATCAAGGCGGGAATGGATGCACGGCGCTACGAACTGGCCACGATTGCTGCTGCCAAGGCGCTGAGAAGCTCCTACTGCTGTCTCGCTCACGGCTCTGTTCTGTTGAGCGGCATCTTGACCGCAGACGAACTGGCCGCCGTTGCCGACGACTATCGGAACGCGGGCCTTTCACAGACCGATGTGGCGGTTATGGACCTGGCTGCGGCGGTCGTGTTCGACGCATCCTCGATTTCCGACGACCAGATCGAACGGTTGCGTGTCCTGGGTCTGACGGAAGGTGAGATTTGCGACGTGATTGCCACCGCGGCTGCGAGGGCGTTCTTCAGCAAATACCAAGACGCAACCGGCACCCTCGCTGACGCCAAGTATGCGGACCTGCCAGGAAACCTCGCAAGCCTTCTCACGGTGGGGCGGCCCATCGCCGAGAGCTGACTTCCTTCCATTCGATTCCATGGCCCGGCACGCAGCCCCGGAAAAGAAATGCAGCAAGGCTGCATGGAAACTCGCGACCAGCTAATTGATTTTCTTGGTGAGCGCGCAGGGGCTCGAACCCTGGACCTACTGATTAAAAGTCAGTTGCTCTACC
>JAGRKY010000567.1 GCA_020442095.1 Bauldia sp. | reverse complement strand
GGCGGCAAGGAACTGGCGCTCGAACTCGAGGAGCGCGGATATGCCGAATTCACCGACGCGGCCGCCTGAGGTTCGAGATGACTGCTGAACCACGCACGGTCCGGACCAGGGCCGAGGAGACGCTGGCCGCCGAATTCGCGGCGGCGCGGAACGCGCTTCCCGGCGGCGAGCCGATCCGGGAGCGCCGCGACGCGGCCTTCTCGCTGTTCGAGCGCTTCGGCCTGCCGCATCGCCGGGTCGAGGCCTGGAAATACACCGACCTCCGGGCGCTGCTCCGCACCGTCGCCCCGCTCGCCGCTCCCGCGACCGCGGACCTGTTGGCGATGGTCGCCGAGGACGACCCGATCGCGGCGCTCGACCGCGCCCAGATCGTCATAGCCAACGGCGTCTACCGCCCGGAACTCTCCGACCTCGACGGTACCGACGGCGTCACCGTAGAAGGGCTGGCGGACGTCGCGATGCGCGCGCCCGACCGTATCGGCCGCCTGTTCGATGACGGCGACGACGTGGTCATGGCATTGAACACGGCGTTCTTCGCGGGCGGTGTCTATGTGAAGGTCGCGGCCGACGCGAAGCCCGCGCGGCCGATCGAGATCGTCTACCTGACCGCCGCGGCGGAGCCCGTCTCGGTGTTCTCCCGCAGTGTCGTCGAGGTTGGCGCGAATGCGTCGGTGCGCTTCATCGAGAGCTATCGCGGACCGGCGGGCGTCGCCTACCAGGTCAATGCGCTGACCGAGCTCGACGTCGCGCTGGGCGCCAAGGTGACCTGGTCGCGGGTCCAGACGGAAAGCGAGACCGCGCAGCATCTCGCCAGCTTCGTCGCGCGCGTCGCCGGCAATGCGACGCTCGATCACCTCGCGGTCAATCGCGGGGCGGCGCTGTCGCGCTGGCAGGGCTTCGTCCTGATCGAGGGCAGGGGTGCGAAGACCGGGTTCTATGGCGCGACGATGCTGGCCGGCGCCGAGCACGGCGACAATACGCTTGTCGTCCGCCATATCGCACCGGACTCGACCAGCACCGAAATGTTCAAGAACGTCGTCGACGGCCGGGCGACGGGGGCCTTCCAGGGCTTGATCGCGGTCGAGCGCGATGCCCAGAAGACCGACGCCAAGATGATGACGCGGGCGCTGCTCCTTTCCGAGGAGGCCCAGTTCGCCTCGAAGCCGGAGCTTGAGATCTTCGCCGACGACGTCCGCTGCGGCCACGGCGCGACGGCCGGCGACATCGACCAGACGATGCTGTTCTACCTGATGTCGCGCGGCCTGCCGCGGAAGGAGGCGGAGCGGCTACTGGTCGAATCCTTCCTCGACGAGGCGATCGAGGCGATCGGCGACGAGCCGATCTCCGACGCGCTGAAGGGCATTGTCTCCGGGTGGCTCGACCGGAGGGGGAGGTCGGCATGAACGCGCCGGCGGCGACCCCGGTCACGCCCTATGACGTCGAGGCCGTGCGGCGGGATTTCCCGATCCTCGCTCGCACCGTCTACGACAAGCCGCTCGTCTATCTCGACAACGCCGCGTCCGCCCAGAAGCCGCAGGCGGTGATCGA
>JAGRKY010000566.1 GCA_020442095.1 Bauldia sp. | reverse complement strand
AATAGGCGCCGACATCGAGCGGCGAAACGTTGAAGACCGCCGAACCGGTCGTCGTCGTGGTGCCGCGATTCTCGGCGAGGAAGATCGCCTTGCCGGTCTCCCCGACCTTGAGATCGATCGAACGGGTCAGCGGCCGGAAGCTCCAGCCGAGACCGTTGACGATGTTGGCGTCGAAGCGGACCGTGATCTTGCGATCGAGCGCCTTCTCCGGCGCGCTGGTCGCCTGCTGGGTCGTCCCGCCATAGCCGGTGACCTGGCAGAAGATCCGGTAGAGCGGCACCGAGGCGAAGGCCATTCCGACCATGCCGGCGACGAAGACGGCGCAGAGCGCCGCGGTCAGCCCGAGACTGCGCTTCTTGCGCTGTCCGGCCGTCGCGGCCGTATTCGTTTCCTGAGCCGTCATAGTCCCCTGCTCGCTATGTTCGAGCCGATCTTGGCGATCGTGACGAAATAGAAGATCGCGACGAAGGCCGCCAGCGCCAGGGCGATCGCGATCGAACGGGCGCGGCGCCGACGCGCACGCACGTCGTCGGATGTCACCTGCTCGTCTTGGTGATCGCTCATATCGGGGCTTTCAGTCACCGTCAGACTCGTCAATTATCGCACACCGAAAACGGGGGAGACCAATGGCCGGCACCGACCGACCGTCGACTGATCGCGTCGTGCGACTGGGATTCGCGGGCGACCTGCTGCTCGGCCGGAAGGTCAGCGCAGCGGTCGTCAAAGGCCAGCCGCCAACCGAGATGTGGGGCGATCTGCGGCCACGGATGCTCGCGACCGATGCGGTGATCGCCAATCTCGAGACGCCGATCACCACCCATACCGTCAAGTGGGACAAGTGGAAGGCCTTCTACTTCCGCTCCGATCCGATGATCGTCGAGTCGCTGAAGGCCGGAAACATCCAGTGCCTGTCCCTCGCCAACAATCACATGGTCGATCACGGCAGCCAGGGCCTGCTCGACACGCTCCGCCACCTCGATGCCGCGGGCATCGCCCGTGCCGGCGCCGGCGCAAATCTCGACGAGGCGATGGAGCCGACCCTGTTCCAGGCCGCCCAGATGACGATCGGCTTCATCTCGATCACCAACACCGTCCGCGCTTTCCGGGCCACGGCCGACCGCCCCGGAACGAATTTCTGGAAGATCAGCACCGACCAGGCGACCGTCGACCGCCTCGCCGGCCAGGTGAGCGGCCTGAGGAGCGCAGGCGCCGATCTCGTCGTCCTGTCGATCCACTGGGGCCCGAACTACCGCTGGTGGCCACCCAGGCACTACCAGGCCTTTGCGCGGAAGGCGGTCGACCTTGGCGTCGACATCGTCCACGGCCACTCGGCGCATATGCTGCAGGCGGTCGAGTTTCGCGGCAGGGGCCTGATCCTCTACGACACCGGCGACTTCGTCGAGGACATGATCGTGGCGCCGGGATTTCGCAGCGACCACTCCTGCCTCTTCCTGGTCGAGGCGGGGCCCGGCATCGTGCCGCGGCTGAGGATGGTTCCCGCCCGGCTGACGCTCGCCAAAGTGAACAAGGCCAAGGGCCGCGACGCGGACACCATCCGCCAATACATGATCCGGCGCTGCCGGAATTTCGCGGTCGATCTCCGCGAGGAAGACGGCGAACTCGTCGCCACGCCGCCGGCCGGCGGCATTGGTGCTGGCGGCCAGGCCGGTCATGCCGCGCCCCCGACGAATCCGGTTGCCTCGACGAGCAGCACGGCGAAGAGCAGCAGCAGGTAGAGGATCGAGAAGCCGAAGAGTTCGCGGCAGGCGCGTTCGCCGGCCGGGTTCGCTTCGCTGCGGAAGACCCGCCAGGCAAGCGCGACGAAGGCGATGCCGGTGACGGCGGCGACCACCGCATAGGCGATCCCGGCAAAGCCGAGGACGAAAGGCGTCATCGCGAAGAGCGCCATCACGACCGCGTAGATCAGGATCTGGCGCTTGGTCGCGACCGGACCGGCGACCACCGGCAGCATCGGAATCTTGGCGCGCGCATAGTCGTCCGACTTGTAGAGCGCGAGCGCCCAGAAATGCGGTGGCGTCCACAGGAAGATGATGCCGAAGAGCACGAGGCTCTCGATGCTGACGCTTCCGGTCACCGCCGCCCAGCCGATCACCGGCGGCAGCGCGCCCGCGGCGCCGCCGATGACGATGTTCTG
>JAGRKY010000565.1 GCA_020442095.1 Bauldia sp. | reverse complement strand
CTCGCCTCCTCGACGGCATTGACGATCCTCGTCATTCCGGCAATCTACATCGCTCTGAGGAGTGGCCCGAAGTACAACCCTGCCGCCTACAAGCCGGCGACGGAGGAAAGCGAGGGCCTTCAGGCGGAAGGGTGACGAGCTTGGCGATCCACGCCTATGTCTTCGACGCCTATGGCACCCTGTTCGACGTCCACGCGGCGGTCCGCCGCCACGCGGCGGCGATCGGCCCGGAGAGCCAGCGCCTTTCGGAGATCTGGCGGACGAAGCAGCTCGAATACACCTGGGTCCGTTCGCTCATGGGGCGGTACCGGGACTTCTGGGCGCTGACCGAGGAAGCCCTCGACTACGCGATCGCCGTCGCGGCGCCGGAAGCCGCGGCGGTCAGGCCCCAGCTCCTCGCCGCCTATCGCGAGCTCGATGCCTATCCGGAAGTCCGCGACGTGCTCGCCCGCCTCAAGGCCGGGGCGAAGCTCGCGATCCTCTCCAACGGCTCCCCCGACATGCTCGACGCCGCGGTCGCCTCGGCCGGCATCGGCGACCTCCTCGACGCCGTCATCTCGGTTGACGCGATACGGACCTTCAAGACCGCGCCGGCCGTCTACGATCTCGTCGGCGAACGCCTCGGCCTGCGCCCGGAAGAGGTCTCTTTCCAGTCGTCGAACCGCTGGGACATTGCCGGCGCCGTCGCCTACGGCTTCCGCGCCGTATGGATCAACCGCACCGGCCAGCCGGACGAATATCCCGACCTCGCCCCAGCGCTGGTGCTTCCTTCATTGGAGGGGCTCGCCGGCTGACTCCGGTTGC
Organism: Bauldia sp.; assembly: GCA_020442095.1. The sequence goes on along the minus strand of JAGRKY010000565.1, from coordinate 707 downwards.
CGGCAAGACCGTCCCCGCCACCGGTGACGCCAGCTCCTGTCAGCCCTGCGTCCTTCGAGGCTCGGGCGCAGCGTGCCCTCGCACCTCAGGATGGCGAGGAGAGCGCCTCGATCACGGCAGCCCCCGGACTGCCCCTTCGGACTCCCCACCCCGCCATCCTGAGGTGCTCCGCAAAGCGGAGCCTCGAAGGACGCAATGCCGGCGACACCCGGCCTTCAAAGCGTAGGGAAGCGATCGGAAAGGGCCTCAGACGGCCAGGTAATTGGCCCGCAGCTCGGCGTTGTCGAGCACGTGATCGGCACCGCCCGAGAAGACCACCTCGCCCATGTCGAGGATCACCGCCCGATCGGCGAGCTGCAGCGCCGCGATCGCGTTCTGCTCGACGATCACCGTCGTGATCCCCTCTTCCTTGATGCCGGCGACGATCCGCTCGATCTCCTGGACGATGACCGGTGCGAGGCCCTCATAGGGCTCGTCGAGGAGCAGCAGCTTGATCTCCCGAGCCAGCGCCCGGGCGACCGCGAGCATCTGCTGCTCGCCGCCGGAAAGCGTCGTCGCTTCCTGCTTGCGGCGCTCGGCGAGCCGCGGGAAATGTTCGTAGATCCGCTCGATCGACCAGCCGATCGGCGGCGCGACCTGCGACAGGACCAGGTTCTCCTCGACCGTCAGGCCGCCGATGATCCGCCGGTCCTCCGGCACGAGCTGGA
>JAGRKY010000564.1:7311-9828 GCA_020442095.1 Bauldia sp. | reverse complement strand
CAGTCCGATCAGCAGCTTTCTCACGAGACGTGACCCTTCCTTTCGACCCGCCTTCCGGACGTCAACGACGGCCGAACAGGCGCTCGATGTCGGCGAGTTTCAGTTCGATATAGGTCGGACGCCCGTGATTGCATTCGCTGGCATTGGGCGTCGCTTCCATCTCCCGCAGGAGAGCATCCATCTCCTCGGCCTTCAGCCGGCGGCCCGAACGCACCGAGCCGTAGCAGGCCATCGTCGCGGCGATACGCTCAAGCCGGTCGCGGAGGCCGACCACCCGGTCCCACTCGGCGATCTCCTCGGCGAGATCGCGGACAAGGGCTCCGGCATCGACGGTGCCGAGCATCGACGGCGTCTCGCGGACGGCAACCGCGCCGGGACCGAAGCGCTCGACGACGAGGCCGAGCTCGGCAAGTTCATCGGCGCGCTCGACGATGCGGTCGGCGTCCTCGGCCGCGAGGTCGACGACCTCGGGGATGAGGAGGATCTGGCTGGCGATGGCGTTGTCGGCGAGGCCGCGCTTCAGCCGCTCGTAGACGAGGCGCTCATGGGCGGCATGCTGGTCGACGATGACCAGGCCGTCGGCGGTCTGGGCGACGATGTAATTCTCGTGGAGCTGGGCGCGGGCGGCGCCGAGCGGCCGGGCGAGGTCGAGCGGCTCGGGCTCGACTTCCGCGACGCGGGCCGAGGGACGGTCGGCGCCATCGAAGACCGTCTGGCTCTCCTCGGCGAAGCCGGCGGCGAGCGCGGCATTGCCCGACGAGACGCGCGGCGGCGTCCAGGCGGACGGCCGGTAGGGGGAGGAGGGGGCAGGCCGGTCGAGCGGCCGGAAGGCGGCGATCGCCGCCGAGGCGGCGGTCGAGGAGGAGCGGAGACCGCTTCCGGCGAAGGCCTCGCGGACCGCGCCGACGATCAGGCCGCGGACGAGGCCGGAATCGCGGAAGCGGACATCCGCCTTGGTGGGATGGACGTTGACGTCGACCTGGCCGGGATCAAGGTCGATGAAGAGGGCGGCGACCGGATAGCGGTCGCGCTTCATCAGGTCGGCATAGGCGCCGCGCAGCGCCCCGAGCAGAAGCTTGTCCCGCACCGGACGGCCGTTGACGAAGATGAACTGGGCGAGGCTGTTGGCGCGGTGATAGGTCGGCAGCCCGGCAAAGCCGGCGAGCGTCACGCCCTCGCGTTCGGCCTGGATCGGCACCGCGTTGGCGCGGAAGTCGGCGCCCATGATCTGGGTCAGCCGGGTGAGTTGCGCGTCGGCGCCGGTCGCGGCGGGAAAGTCGAGGCCGCTCCGGTCCGAGCCGGTGACCGAGAAGCGGATATCGGGATGAGCCATCGCCTGCCGCTTGACGACATCGGTGATCGCCGCGGATTCGGCGCGCTCGGACTTGAGGAACTTGAGGCGGGCCGGCGTCGCGAAGAAGAGGTCGCGGACCTCGATCCGCGTGCCGCCCGACAGCGCCGTGGGCCTGACCGCGCCGACGCGGCCGCCCTCGACCGTGATCTCATGGGCGTCGTCGCTGCCGCGCGCCCGCGACGCGACCGAGAGCCGGGCCGCGGCGCCGATCGCGGCCAGCGCCTCGCCGCGGAAGCCGAGCGAGCGGATGTCGTCGAGGCCGCCGTCGAGCTTCGAGGTGCAGTGGCGCTCGATCGCGAGCGCGAGTTCGTCGGGGCCCATGCCGCCGCCGTCATCGCTGACCCGGACGAGCGAGGCGCCGCCGCCGGCGGTGACCACCTCGATGCGGCGCGCACCGGCATCGATGGCGTTCTCGACCAGCTCCTTGACGACGCTCGCCGGCCGCTCGACCACCTCGCCGGCGGCGATGCGGTTGACCATGTCTTCGGAGAGGCGGCGGATCGGCATCGAGAATCAGGCTCCTTGGCCCTGATTCTGGCCGAATCATTAGGGCGAAGGAAGGGCGACGGGCCCCGGTCAGCCTGTGGAAATCGCCCGCCAGCCGATATCGCGGCGGCAGAAGCCCTCCGGCCAGTCGATCCGGTCGACCGCCTGGTAGGCCTTCGCCTGCGCCTCGGCGATGGTTGCGCCGGTCGCGGTGACGTTGAGGACGCGGCCGCCATTGGCGACGAGTTGGCCGTCGCGAAGCGCGGTCCCCGCCTGGAAGACCTTGACGCCGGCGAAGCTCTCCGCCGCGGCGACACCGTTGATCGTGCTGCCTTTTTCGTAAGATCCGGGATAGCCCTTCGCCGCCATCACCACGGTCAGCGCCGCGTCGTCGCTCCATTCCGCGGCGGCATCCGCGAGGCCGCCGGTCGCGGTGGCGTGGAGGAGGTCGAGCAGGTCGCTCTGAAGGCGCATCATCAGCACCTGGGTTTCCGGGTCGCCGAAGCGGACGTTGTATTCGATCAGCTTCGGGCCGTCGGCGGTGATCATCAGGCCGGCATAGAGGACGCCGCTGAACGGCGTGCCACGGTTCCGCATTGCCGTCACGGTCGGCCGGATGATCCCGGCCATGGTGCGCTCGACCATCGCCCCGGTCATCACCGGCGCGGGCGAATAGG
>JAGRKY010000564.1:0-7304 GCA_020442095.1 Bauldia sp. | reverse complement strand
CCGGTATTGGGGCCGGTGTCGCCATCGCCGACGCGCTTGTGGTCCTGGGCGGTGGCGAGCGGCACGATCGCCGTGCCGTCGGTCAGGGCGAAGAAGCTCGCTTCTTCGCCCATCAGGCATTCCTCGACGACGACCTCCGCGCCGGCCGCGCCGAAGGCGCCGGCGAAGCAGTCGTCGATCGCGGCGAGCGCCTCGTCGAGGGTCGCGGCGACGGTGACGCCCTTGCCGGCGGCGAGCCCGTCCGCCTTGACGACGATCGGCGCGCCTTGCGCCCGGGCATAGGCCCTGGCGGCTTCGGCATCAGTGAAGCGACCATAGGCGGCGGTCGGGATGTTCGCCTCGGCACAGAGGTCCTTGGTGTAGCCCTTCGAGCCTTCGAGTTGGGCGGCCTCGCGCCCCGGTCCGAAGACCGCGATCCCGGCGTCGCGAAGATCGTCCGCGAGGCCGGCGACGAGCGGCGCTTCCGGCCCGACGACCACCAGATCGATGGCCTTGTCCCGGCAGAAGGTTGCGACGGCGGAGTGGTCGGCGACGTCGAGTGCGACGCATTCGGCATGCTCCGCGATCCCGGGACTTCCGGGCGCGGCATAGAACTTCGTGAGTCGGGGAGACTGGGCGAGCTTCCAGGCGAGCGCGTGTTCGCGGCCGCCCGATCCGATGAGAAGGACGTTCATTCCGCCTAATTAACCGCGCACCATGTGTGAATCCAGCCTACCTGGCACATCCAGGTGAAGGCGGCGACCCAGCCCTGGGCGAAGGTCGACAGGAAGGCGAGGAGGGCGCCGAAGCCGAGGATGATGGCATAGGCCTTCTGGCGGGTGGAAAGCACCAGCGTCTGGCCGAATTGTATCGGCTTGCCGTGCCAGTAGAGCTGGCGGTTGACGTCGATGCCGAGGGCGTCGAGCTCCTCCATGGCAATGCCGCGAATGCCCGGCGGCCACTTTGCCTGCTCCGGCGTCTCGACGGATGGCCCGGCGGCCGGCCCGCGCCTCGATGCATCAGCCTGCTGGTCTGCCATGGGAGAGCTCCGCCCGAATCGCGCGACGGATAGTAGCAGCGCCCCGCCGTCAGTCCGCTTCAAAACCGCGCCGGCCTGGGGTACCCCTTTGCCATGGCAATCGCGCCGCACACCTCCGCCGTCGCGGACGCCGTCCGCGGCAACTGGGTCGACCGCTATCTGCCGGCGGCGGCGAAGCCCTATGCGCGCATGGCGCGGCTCGACCGGCCGATTGGCTGGTGGCTGCTGCTCTGGCCGTGCTGGTGGTCGGCGACGCTTGCCGCTGACGCTGCCGGCAGGCCATGGCCGGACCCCTGGTACCTGCTGCTCTTCCTGATCGGCGCGATCGCGATGCGCGGCGCCGGCTGCACCTATAACGACATCGTAGACCGCGACCTCGACGCCCAGGTGGCGCGCACCCGGTCGCGGCCGATCCCGAGCGGCCAGGTCACCCCGAGGCAGGCCGCGGTCTTCCTTGCCGCGCAGGCGCTCGTCGGGCTCGTCGTGCTGCTGCAATTCAACCGCTTCGCGATCGTCGTCGGGTTCGCGTCGCTGGCGGCGGTCGCTGTCTATCCCTTCCTCAAGCGGGTGACCAACTGGCCGCAGCTCGGCCTCGGCATCGCCTTTTCCTGGGGGGCGCTTATGGGCTGGGCGGCGGTCTTCGGCCAGCTCGGCCTCGCGCCGGTGCTCCTCTATCTCGGCGGCATCGCCTGGACCATTGGCTACGACACGATCTACGCCCACCAGGACCGGGAGGACGATGCGCTGGTCGGGGTGCGCTCGACGGCGCGGCTCTTCGGCGCCCGGACGAAGCCCTATCTCTCGGCCTTCTATGCCGCCGCCACGGTGCTCTTCGCGGCGGCCTTCGTCGCCGCCGGGGTCGGCGTCGCGGCCTATGCCGGTCTTGCCCTCGGCGCGCTTCACCTCGCCTGGCAGGTGCGGACGCTCGATACCGACGATCCGGACAACTGCCTCAGGCTCTTCCGCGCCAACCGTGACTATGGCTGGATCCTCTTCGCCGGGCTTGTCCTCGATTGCTGGCTGACGGCGGTGAATTAACGAATCCGCAAGCGGATTTTCGCTGGAATCCGGCGGTGCCGATGACCATATGAGCGGCGGAATGTCTGCATTCCGTCATCCCATAGGCCCTGTTATTGTCCGAGAATCATGCGCGATCCGTATACCGTCCTGGGTGTCAGCAAGACTGCGAGCGAATCCGAGATCAAGTCGGCGTTCCGCAAGCTTGCCAAGAAGTACCATCCGGATTCGAACAAGGACGAGCCGAAGGCCAAGGAGCGCTTCAACGAGGCGAATACCGCCTATGAGATCGTCGGCGACAAGGAGAAGCGCGCCAAGTTCGATCGCGGCGAGATCGATGCCGAAGGCAAGCCGCGCTTCCAGGGGTTCGAAGGATTCGGTTTCCCCGGTGGCGGCGCCGGCGGTGGCCAGGCCCATCCCGGCGGCGGCATGGGTGGCGGCGCGCGTACCTTCCGCTGGTCGACGGGCGGCTCCGAGGGCGATCCCTTCGCCGCCGACGATGTCCTGAACGAGATTTTCGGCGGCTTCGGCAAGGGCCGGGCGCGTTCGGCCGGAGGCGCCGGGGCCGGTCCGCGCCCGCAGCCGGTCAAGGGCGAGGACGTGGCGGCCAACGTTGCCGTGACGCTCGAACAGCTGGTCAAGGGCGAGAAGGCGCGGGTCGATCTGCCGGGCGGACGCACCGTCGACGTCGCGATCCCGCCGGGAACGGCTTCCGGCAAGGTGATCCGGCTGAAGGGACAGGGACGTCCCGGCGTGCTCGGCGGTCCCGCCGGCGATGCGCGGATAACCGTCGAATTCGTGCCGCATCCGCATTTCCAGGTCGAGGGCAGCACGCTCAAGCGCGAGGTCAACATCCCGCTCGAGGATGCGGTGCTCGGCGGCAAGGTCCGCGTGCCGACGCTCGACGGCGAGGTCTCGCTCAGCGTTCCCGCCAATTCCGGGACCGGCAAGGCGTTCCGCCTCAAGGGCAAGGGACTGCCCAAGGCCGGCGGCGGGCGCGGCGACATGCTGGTGACGCTGCGGATCATGCTGCCCGAGGGCGGCGATCCAGAGCTGACCGCGCTGATGAAGAAGTGGCGCGAGGCGGGCGGCAGAAGCGCCGCCGATTCCGAGGAAGCCGCCTGAGCTAGCCGCGCGGCGCGGCGGCGCGGCGGAGGCGATCGTTGATCGCCTCGCCGAGGCCGGTCTCCGGGACCGGCGCGACGGCGATGGTATCGGCCTCGGCGTCGAGTTCGCGGAGCGCCGCGAAGAGACCAGCCGCCGCTTGGGCAGGATCGCCCTTTTCGCTGAGATTGATGATGCGCGCTGCCTTCTCCGCACCGGCGGGAAGGGCGGGGCCGAAGGCGATGAGCGCCTCGCCCGGCCGCACCTCCGCGACGTCGAGACGAAGCCGCGCCGCCGGTGCGTAATGCGACCGGAGCATCCCCGGCGCGACGGGCGCGCCGTCGTGTTCCTCAGGCGCGGCAAGCGGCCCGCCGATCACCGCCTCGATGTCGGCCCGCGCCAGGCCGCCGGCGCGCAACAGCCGCGGCGTGTCGCCAGTCATCCCGACGATGGTCGATTCCACGCCGATGCCGGTCGGTCCCGCGTCGAGGATCACCGCGACGCGTGCGCCGAGATCGGCGGCGACATGGGCGGCGGTCGTCGGGCTGACGTGGCCCGAGCGGTTGGCGCTTGGCGCCGCGACCGGGCGGCCGAAGGTGGCGAGCAGCGCCCGGGCGACCGGATGCGCGGGCACCCGGATAGCGACCGTATCGAGGCCGGCGGTCGCGAGTTCGGCGACCGTCGCGGATGATCGTTTCGGCAGGACGAGGGTCAGCGGTCCCGGCCAGAAGGCCTCGGCGAGAGCACGTGCCTCCGGTGAAAAGACGGCTAAGCGTTCCGCGGCCCCGGCCGATGGCAGGTGGACGATCAGCGGGTTGAAGCGCGGTCTCGTCTTGGCGGCATAGATCGCCGCGACGGCATCGCCGCTGGTAGCATCCGCGGCGAGGCCGTATACCGTCTCGGTCGGCATGCCGACCAGCGCGCCCTGTCGCAACGCAGTCGTCGCTGCGGCGATTCCGGCGTCGAAGGCCTCCGGATTGCTCATGTCGAATATTTCGGGCAATCCCGGCATTCGAAATCGGTCCTGATCGGAGACCGTGGTTGTCGCCGTTCGGACCGCGCCCGGTCAAGCCCGACCTTTGGAGGACGAATGGCCTTTCAGGCGCCGATTGCCGATATCCTCTTCACGCTGACCGACATCGTCGGTCTCGATCCGGCGGTTCTCGGCGATGTCGACACGGAGACCGTCGAGGCGATCCTGGTCGAGGCCGGGCGTTTCGCCGAAAGGGAACTCGCGCCGCTGAACCGCGTTGGCGACGTGGAGGGGGCGAGCTTCGCCGACGGAGCGGTGACGACGGCGCCGGGATGGCGGGAGGCTTTCCGGCGCTTTTCCGAAGCCGGCTGGAGCGGGATCAGCGCGGACGCGCGCTGGGGCGGCCAGGATCTCCCCGTCATGGTCGAGATGGCGATCCAGGAATTGTGGAATTCGGGCGCCGCCGCCTTTGCGACCGGGACGATGCTCTCGGCCGGGGCGATCATGGCGCTCGAGGCGCATGCGGAGGATGCCCTCAAGCAGCGCTATCTGCCGAAGATCGCTTCGGGCGAATGGACGGCGACCATGAACCTCACCGAGCCGCAGGCCGGCTCGGACCTCAACGCCCTGACGACGCGGGCCGAGCGGGCAGGCAACGGCAGCTACCGGATCACCGGCCAGAAGATCTTCATCAGCTACGGCGAGCACGATCTCGCCGGGAACATCGTCCATCTCGTCCTGGCGCGGCTGCCCGACGCGCCGGCGGGGACGCGCGGGATATCGATGTTCGTGGTCCCGAAATTCCTCGTCGACGAGGACGGCCGTCCGGCGGCGCGCAACGGAGTCGCGGCGAGCGGCATCGAGCACAAGCTCGGCCTCCACGGGGCGCCGACCTGCACCATGACTTACGACGGCGCGACCGGATACCTGGTCGGCGAGGAGAACCGCGGTCTCGCCTGCATGTTCACGATGATGAACGTCACCCGGCTGTCGGTCGGTATCCAGGCGGTCGGCGTCGCCGAAAGGGCATGCCAGCAGGCGCTCGCCTATGCCAGGGAGCGACGGCAGGGACGTGCGCCCGGCTGGTCCGGCGACGGCATGAGCCCGATTCTCGACCATCCCGACGTCCAGTCGATGCTGATGCGAATGAAGTCGGTCACAGCGGCCTCCCGGGCGATTTGCTACGCCTGCGCCCAGGCAATCGACTTAAGCGAAAGGGGGACCGATGCCGAAAGGCCGACACAGGCCCACAGGGCTGCCTTGTTGACACCCGTGGCCAAGGCATTCGCCACCGACTCCGGCATCGAGGTCGCGTCCCTGGGCATCCAGGTCCACGGCGGCGCTGGCTATATCGAGGAGACCGGTGCCGCCCAGTATCTGCGCGACGTCCGGATCTTCGCGATCTACGAGGGGACGAACGGCATCCAGGCGATCGACCTCGTTACCCGCAAGGTAACGCTCGAGGGCGGCGCGGTGGTCGGACGCCTGATCGAGGAAATGTCGGAGACGGTTCTCGACCTCCGGGCGGCCGGCGGGTCCGAAACCATCGCCGTGGCGGAGCGGCTCGAAGCCGCGATCGCCGACTTCGGCGCCGCGACCGCGCATGTCGTTGAACTGTCGCGGCAGGACCGTAAGCCGGAACTGCTCGGCATCGCGACGGCATATCTTCGCCTGTTCGGCCTGGTCTTCGGGGCCGTCCTGCTGGCGAGGTCGATGCGGTCCGGGCGCGAGGCCGGGTGCAACGCACGGATGGTTGCGGTGGCGGGTTATTTCGCCGAGTCGTTGGTTGGCGAGACCACCGGCTTGCGGCGTATCGTTGAAACTGGTGCCGTGGGGCTCGGGAGGCAGGCGGCGGCTGCGCTCTTCGACCCTTTGGCTGCGAACTGAAAAAAGGCGAGGGAAACAAGCGCTGATGGATGAACCTATCTCGGTCGATGTCGTCGAAGGCGTACAGACGATCCGCATTGATCGGCCGGAAAAAAGCAATGCGATGACCGCCGAAATGTTCGAGATGGCCGCGGATGCGCTCGCGCTGGCCGATCACGACACCGGCATCCGCGTCGTTCTCTTCACCGGAATGCCCGGCGTCTTCACCGCCGGCCAGGATATCGACGACCTGCGTGGCTATGTCGACATGGCCGCCTTCGGCGACAGCCCGCTTCGCTTCATCAAGACGCTGGCGACGCTGGACAAGCCGATGATCGCGGCGGTCGACGGCCTCGCGATGGGGATCGGCACCACGATGCTGTTCCATTGCGACTTCGTCGTCGCCAGCGAGTGGTCGGTCTTCTCCTCGCCATGCGCCGGCCTCGGCTTGCCGCCCGAAGCGGGATCGAGCCTGCTCGCGCCCAACATCATGGGCTATCACCTTGCTTTCGAGCTGATGGTGATGGGCGAGCAATTCGACGCGCAGCGCGCCTTGATGGCGGGGCTGATCAACCGCATCGTGGTGCCGGAGGACCTCGAGCCGGTGGCGATGAGCTATGCCCGCGCCCTGGCGGCCAAACCGCCGCAGGCGGTACGGCTTGCAAGACGGCTGATGCGGGGCGATCGTCGCGAGGTGGTTCACCGGATATCCCAGGAGGCGAACAGCTTTGCCGAACTCCTGCATTCGCCGGCGGCGCACGACGCGCTGCTCGACTTCCTCGATCGCAACAGGGTCTGACGACCAGGGGATCGGCTCTTGGCCACGCTGCTAGTTACCGACGGGATATTCCTCGAGCACCACGTGCCCGAAGGGCATCCCGAGCGGCCGGAGCGGCTGCGCGCGATCACCGACGTCCTGACCGCCGAGAAGTTCGACCCGCTGATCCGCCGCGGCGCCAGGCCGGCCGAGGATGCGGTCATCGCGCTCGCCCATACCGAGGCCTATATCACCGGGCTGCGGGCCAGGATCCCGGAAGAGGGCGAGGTGCCGCTCGACGCCGATACCTGGGTGTCGCCGAAGAGCTTCGAGGCCGCGTCCTGCGGCGTCGGCGCCGCCTGCCTCGCCGTCGACGCGGTGATGGGCGGCGAGGTCGCCAATGCCTTTTGCGCGATCCGGCCGCCGGGCCACCATGCCGAACCCTCGGAGGCGATGGGCTTCTGCCTCTTCGGCAATGCCGCCATCGCTGCGCGGCATGCCCAGCGGGTCCACGGCGCCGAGCGCGTCGCGATCGTCGACTGGGACGTCCATCACGGCAACGGCACGCA
>JAGRKY010000563.1 GCA_020442095.1 Bauldia sp. | reverse complement strand
AGGGCCGCTACGCGGAAACCATCCTCGCCCTCGACGCCCGCAACCAGTATGCCCAGGAGCAGAACGATCTCCTCGTGCTGCGCGGCTGGGCCTATCTCAAGATGCGGCGCTATGCCGATGCCAAGCGCATCTTCCAGGCCGCCGCCGGCACCGGATCGCCGGACGCGCTCGGCGGTCTCGCCCAGGTCCAGGCCGCCCAGAGCGGCTTGCGCTAGCCCCCTCGCCGCGATACGTCGCTTCCCCGCATTTCTGTCCCCTGCGGGGACATGGCCCGTCCTGCCGGGACGAGGAACCCGCCAGGACAAGGAAGTGCCGCCAGGACGAGGAAGCGAATGACCAGCCCCTCCAAGCCCATCCTTGCCCTATCGGTCGGCATCGTCGGCCATCGCCCGAACCGGCTGCCGCAGGGGACCTCTTCCGTTGCGGCCCGGATCGACGAGGTCCTCATGTTGCTGAAACGGACGGCGGAGGAGACGCGCCGGCGCCATCCCGAATTCGCGGACGCGCCCGCTTCGCTGATCCTGGTCTCCGCCCTTGCGGAGGGCGCCGACAGGATCGCCGCGCATTCGGCCCTGCGGAGCGGCTTCGCCGTCGACGTCGTCCTGCCCTTCGCGGTCGACGACTATGAAAAGGATTTCATCGACCCGGATTCGCGCGTCGACTATCGCCGGCTGATCGACGAGGCACGGCAGGTCGTCGTCCTTCCCGGCGACTATGACGCGGAGCACCGCGACTACGACCCCGCCGGCCGCTTCGTGCTCGATGCCGCCGACATCATTCTCGGCGTCTGGGATGGAGGCCCCTCGGGCGGGCGCGGCGGCACCACCGACCTGCTCGAGCGGGCGGCGTCGACCGGCATCCCGATCATCCATGTCGATGCCACCGGCCGGGCGCCGACGCGGCTGCTCTGGGCCGGGCTCGCCGGCCATGAACCAGGCGCGGCGGATCTCGCCGTCATCCCGTCGGCGCCGCTCGCCGAGGTCGTCGTCCCGCTGGTCGAAGCGATAGCGCAGGCGGCGATCGGCGACGCGGCGGAAGCCGGTCGCGACCGGTCCTAGATCGCTTCGCCGCGCAGCAGCCTCGGGAGATCGCCGCCGGTTCCGGCCGCCTGGCCGATGAACATCTTCTTCAGCGCCGGCAGCCGGTCGACCAGGCCGAGGCCGACGTCGCGGCCGAGGCGCAGTAGCGGATTGTCGTTCGAGAAGAGCCGGTTGAGGATGTCCGTCGTCGCGCCCATCTCCACCGTGTCGAAGCGCCGCCAGCTCTGGTAGCGCTCGAGCACCGCGAGCGAGCCGATGTCGAGCCCGAGCCGCTCGGCCTCGACGATCGTCTCGGCCAGCGCCGCGACGTCGCGGAAGCCGAGGTTCAACCCCTGGCCGGCGATCGGATGGATGCCATGGGCGGCGTCACCGCACAGCGCGAGGCGCGGCTTGACGAAGGAGCGGGCCAACGTCAGCCCGAGCGGGAAGGCGCGCGGCTTTCCCAGCGGCTGGATCGCGCCGAGCTGGTGGCCGAAACGCCGCTCGAGTTCGTACTGGAAGACATCCGCGTCGCCCCCGACCAGCCGTTCGGCCGTCTCCGTCCGCTCGGTCCAGACCAGCGAAGAGCGGTTGTCGGGCAGGGGCAGCATCGCGAAGGGCCCGGCCGGCAGGAAATGCTCGACCGCGCGACCGCCGTGCGGCCGCTCATGGGCGACCGTGACAACGATGCCCGACTGGCCGTAGTTCCAGCCGACCGTGCTGATCCCGGCGAGCGAGCGCAGGCGCGAGCGCACCCCGTCGGCGGCGACCAGAAGCCGCGCCCGGATCGCGTCGCCGCTGCCGAGTTCCACCGAGATGCCGCTTGCCCCGACGGTGAAGTCGCGGACCGTTTCGGGCGCCAGCATCGCGACGCCCGCCGCCTCGGCGCCGCGCCGCAGCGCGCCGATCATCGAGGCATTCGTCACCATATGGGCGAAAGGCTGCCCGTCCTCGACCTTGCCGTCGAAGGTCAGGAAGACCGGCCGCACGGCGTCGCCCGTCCGGCTGTCGGTGATCACCATCTCGTTGATCGGCTGGGCGTCCGGCGCGATCTCGGACCACACGCCGAGCCGCATCAGCATCCGCCGGCCGGCCGCTGCGATCGCAGAGGCGCGGGTGTCGCGGGCCGCCGCTTCGGGCGGCGCCGCGTCGACCAGCGTCACGCCGAGCGAAGGCATCGCCGCGCGAAGCGCCAGCGCCAGCGACAGGCCGACATGCCCGCCACCGGCAATCACGACATCTGTTTCGTTTTCGCTCGCCATCGGCTCGATCTCTTTCGTCCCCGTCCGCCGTCCCCGGCCGCTTGACACGCCGGGGCCGGGCTGGTCGAAAAGGTCCCCGCAACGAGGCCCGGATATCATGTCGAGCGCCGTCGAAACGCTCCTTTCCATACTCGATCTCGAGACGCTGGAACACAACCTGTTCCGTGGCCGCAGCCCGCAGGTCGGCTGGCAGCGCGTCTTCGGCGGCCAGGTCATCGGCCAGGCGCTGGTCGCCGCCGGGCGGACGGTCGAGGGCCGCTCGGCCCATTCGATGCACTGCTATTTCATGCGGCCCGGCGACCCGGACGTGCCGATCATCTACGAGGTCGATCGCATCCGCGACGGCAAGAGCTTCGCGACGCGGCGGGTCGTAGCGATCCAGCACGGCCATGCCATCTTCTCGATGGCCGCCTCCTTCCAGGTCGAGGAGACCGGCCTCGACCACCAGATCCCGATGCCCGATGTCCCGGCGCCCGAGGACCTGCCGAGCGAGATGGAAATAAAGACGGCCTTCATCAAGGATGCGCCGGAGGGCGTGCGCCGCTACTGGGAGCGCCAGCGTCCGATCGAGCTCCGGCCGACGGATCTGCGCCACTACGTCACCCGCGAGAAGCTCCCGCCCAGCCAGTCGATCTGGATCAGGACGACCGGGCCGCTCCCCGACGATCCGGAGATCCACCGCTGCGTCCTCGCCTACGCCTCGGACATGACGCTCCTCGATACCGCGCTCTTCGCCCATGGCAGGATGATCTTCGACCGCGACCTCCAGGTCGCGAGCCTAGACCACTCGCTCTGGCTGCATCGTCCCTTCCGCGCCGACGAGTGGCTCCTCTATGCCATGGACAGCCCGTCGGCCTCCGGATCGCGCGGCTTCACCCGCGGCAGCCTGTTCCGCCGGGACGGGACGCTGGTCGCCTCCGTCGCCCAGGAAGGCCTGATCCGGTTGCGCCCCGAGCAGGCCTGACCCCGGGACCGAACCTGCACAATAATCAGGCACCGGCGCATCCCGCCGCCGATCGACCGGAATTCGAACGTCGATTCGGCTAGGGAATTGGTGTTTTCTCGGATTATATCCAACTGGCACAGACCTTGATTGTTGAGGGCCAGTCGAAACCGGGATCGTTTGGTGCCGGTCCGGCAGGGATCACTAGGGCTCCGCGTCCGTGTTTCGCGGACGCCGGATGGAAACGGGAACCACGCCAATGAAAATCGTGATGGCCATTATCAAGCCATTCAAACTCGACGAGGTACGCGACGCTCTTACGACGATCGGCGTACAGGGCCTCACGGTGACCGAGGTCAAGGGCTATGGCCGTCAGAA
>JAGRKY010000562.1 GCA_020442095.1 Bauldia sp. | reverse complement strand
TGAATTCTCTCCCAGTCTGAATATGAATTATATTTTTGGTGAGCCCTCAGGGATTCGAACACTGGACATACTGATTAAAAGTCAGTTGCTCTACCGACTGAGCTACGCGCTCCGCGGCCCCATATGGCTGGCCGGCACCCCTCGGGTCAATACCGAAGCGCCGACTTGCGGCATTCTTTGCCGCCCGGCATGAAACCAAAAGCCTCATCGGCTCGTATCGAAGTCGAGGACATGGAGGGATATGTCATGACCCATCGCCTGCGACGCGCCTTTGCATTGATTCTCTTCGTTTTCGGTATCGGCTGGGGAACCTTCGCCTCGGCGCAGATGGCCGATGCCGACCGCGACGCCATTCGCGGCACGATCGAAAGCCAGATCGGCGCCTTCCAACAGGACGACGGCCCCGCCGCCTACAGCTACGCCTCTCCGATGATCCGGCAACTCTTTCCGAGCGTCGATATCTTCATGGAGATGGTCCGGACGGGCTATCAGCCGGTCTACCGGCCGCGCTCGGTAACCTTCGGCGAGATCGTCGAAACGCCCCGCGGCCCCGAGCAGAGGGTCTTCCTGACCGGCCCGGACGGAACGAACTGGGTGGCGATCTATACCCTCGAACGTCAGCCCGATGGGACCTGGAAGATCAGCGGCTGCCGGCTGGTCAGGGACGACGGCAGTATCGCCTGAGCCTGCCGGCCCGACCTAGGTGGTCGGCAGGTCGCCGCGCTCCCAGCCGGCCTTGGTCTCGGCGACGAAGGCCTCGTAGCGGCCCTCGGCGATCGCCGCGCGGATGCCGGCCATCAGGTGCTGGTAATAGGCGAGGTTGTTCCAGGAGAGCAGCATGCCGGCGAGCAGCTCGCCGGATTTGACGAGGTGGTGCAGATAGGCCCGCGAATAGTCGCGCGCCGGTACCCAGTCCATCGTCTCGTCGAGCGGCCGCGGGTCCTCGGCGTGCCGGGCGTTCTTCATGTTGAGCTTGCCGAAGCGGGTATAGGCGACGCCATGGCGCCCGGCCCGCGTCGGCAGCACGCAGTCGAACATGTCGACGCCGCGCTTGACCGCCTCCACAATATCGTCCGGCTGGCCGACGCCCATCAGGTAGCGCGGCCTGTCCGCCGGCAGCACCGGCACCGTCGTGTCGAGCATCGCGAGCATCACGTCCTGCGGCTCGCCGACCGCCAGCCCGCCGATCGCATAGCCGTCGAAGCCGATCGCCGCGAGGCCTTCCGCCGATTCAATCCTGAGGTCCGGCAGGTCGCCGCCCTGGACGATACCGAACAGCGCCCGCTCCTTCGTCGCGCCAAAGGCCGCCTTCGAGCGTTCCGCCCAGCGCAGCGAAAGCCGCATCGCCCGGTCCACCTCCTGGCGCGACGCCGGCAGCCGCACGCATTCGTCGAGCTGCATCCGGATATCGGCGTCGAGCAGCCCCTGGATCTCGAGCGAGCGCTCGGGCGTCAACCGGTGCCGCGAGCCGTCGAGATGCGACTGGAAGGTGACGCCGTCCTCGTCGAGCTTGCGCAGCCCCGACAGCGACATGACCTGGAAGCCGCCGGAATCGGTGAGGATCGGATGCGGCCAGTTGGCGAAGACATGCAGCCCGCCGAGCTTCGCGACCCGCTCCGCCCCCGGCCTCAGCATCAGGTGATAGG
>JAGRKY010000561.1 GCA_020442095.1 Bauldia sp. | reverse complement strand
CCGCCGGTTCCCGATGTTCACCGAGCCGGACCCGTCCTATCACGACCTCGTCTATGTCGAGGCCTTCGGCGACGCCGCCTATATCGGCCGCTGCCGCAGCGTCTATCAGCGCACGACCGGTTCGGTCCTGCCGCCGATGAGCGCGTTCCAGCTGATGCAGGGAATCGAGACCGTGGCGCTCAGGGTCGAGCGGCATGTCGAGAATGCCCGCCGCGTCGCGGAGTTCCTGCGCGACGATCCGCGCACTGAATGGGTCTCCTATGCCGGCTTTCCCGAGAGCCCCTATCACGGGCTGGCGCGCCGCTATCTCGGCGGGCGCGTGCCGTCCCTCCTGACCTTCGGAATCAAGGGCGGCTTCGAGGCCGGTAAATCCTTCTACGACGCACTGAAGCTGGTGAAGCGGCTGGTCAATATCGGCGACGCGAAGTCGCTCGCCTGCCATCCCGCATCGACCACCCATCGGCAGATGACCGTCGAGGAGCAGCGGAAGGCGGGTATCTCCCCGGACACGATCCGCCTCAGCATCGGCATCGAACACATCGACGACATCATCGAGGATCTCGACCAGGCACTGGACGCCGCGCGCCCGCTGCGCGTGACGCCGGAGGCCGCGGAATAGAGCGACGGAGAGCATTTTGTTTGTCGTGCTCAACCAGGGTCTGCAAGGCAATCCCACCGTCGGCGAACACGAGGCGGCGGAGACCCGCTGGCGCGCTTCCGGCGGAGCCGACGCCGGATGCCTGGAGATCGGCCTCGTCAACAACATGCCGGACCTTGCGCTGCGGGCGACCGAACGGCAGTTCTCGAAGCTACTGGCGGCCGCGGCCGGCGAGTGGACCGTTCGCCTCCATTTCTTCGGCCTCGATGCGATACCGCGCGGCGAAGAGGCGCGATCCTATATGCGCGCGACCTATGGTGGACTGGCCGAGCTCGAATCCGCCGACCTCGATGCGCTGATCGTCACCGGTTGCGAGCCGCAGGCCGAGCGGCTGAGCGACGAGCCCTACTGGTCCGAGCTCACCTCCGTGGTCGACTGGGCGGAAGAGAATACCACCGCGAGCCTGTGGTCCTGCCTTGCCGCCCATGCGGCCGTGCTCCACTCGGACGGGGTCGAGCGGCATCGCCTGCCGCAAAAGCAGTTCGGCGTCTTCGAATGCGAGACCGTCTCGGACGATCCGCTCCTCGAGGGAACAGAGCCACGGTTCCATGTCTCGCATTCGCGCTGGAATGAATTGCGCGAGGACGAGCTGGCCGCCAACGGCTTCACGACGCTGACGCGGTCGGCCACGGCCGGCGTCGACATGTTCATCCGCCGGCGGAAGAGCCTCGCCCTCTATCTGCAAGGGCACCCCGAATACAACGCGCATTCGCTGATGGGCGAATATCGCCGCGACGTCGGCCGCTTCCTGCGCGGCGAAAGCCCGCGCTACCCGGCTATCCCTGCCGGCTATTTCGACAGCAAGACCGAGCAGCGGCTGGCGGCTTTCGCCCGCAAGGCGATCACGGCCCGCGATCCTGCCCTTCTCGAGGATTTCCCCGGCGGCGGCGTCCTGCGTCCGAAGGCGTCCCGCCGCCTTGTCACGACAGGCGTTCCGGTAATCCGCAACTGGCTGGACCATGTCGCCATGCGGAAAAGAGAGAGTGTATGGACGTCATGAGCACCGCCCTTGCCCGCATTCCCGCCGGCCCGATCGATCCGACGCCGGACGAGTTCCGCATCGCGATGCGGAACCTCTCGGCGGGCGTCTCCATCGTCGCGACCGGATATGGAAAGGCGAAGGCCGGCATGACCGTCACCTCGGTCAGCTCGCTTTCGATCGATCCGCCATGCGTCCTCGTGTGCCTCGGCCTTTCCTCCGGGACGCTCGCCGCGCTGCGGGAAAACGGCAGCTTCGGGGTCAGCATTCTTGCCGAGAACCAGCAAAGCATCGCCGAACGGTTCTCGGGGCGGGCCGGAATCCATGGCGCGGCGAAGTTTGTCGGTTCGCACTGGACGACCGGCGTCACCGGGGCCCCGCTCGCGGTCGGTGCATTGTCGGCGATCGACTGCACGCTCGAGAGCCTGGTCGAGTGGCACTCCCACGCGATCGTCGTCGGCCAGGTGCGGTCGGTCCACGTCAACGAAGCGGCCGCGCCGCTGGTCTATTGGCGCGGTGACTATCGGAATATCGAAGCAGAGGACTGAGGTCCTCTCCCGGCGTTCGCGCAATCCTCTGGCCCTTCGGTCGATGTCGTTCTAGCTTGCGATCCCCTTAAAACGGCGGATCGGGACGGGCATGGAAATCGACGACTGGCCCAATCTGGTTGAGATGTTCTTCGCCAGGGCAGCGGAGCGCGGCGAGCGGCCTTTCCTGTGGGAGAGGATCGACGGGGTCTATCGGCCGACGAGCTGGAGCGACGCAGCCGCCCAGATCTCAGCGCTGGCGGCATCGCTGCGCGCCTACGGGCTTGGCCCCGGCGACCGGGTCCTGCTCCTTTCCCACAACTCGCCACGCTGGGTGATAGCCGACTTCGCGATCATGACGGCGGGGGGCGTGACGGTGCCGGTCTACACGACGAATACCGTCGCCAACCATGCCCATGTCATCAGGGACAGTGGCGCCACCATGGCGATCGTCTCGACCGCGACGCTGGCAGGTCCGTTCCTGGAGGCGGCGAGCGGGTTCGACAGCCTGAAGCGCGTGATCGCGATGGAGCCCCCCGGCCGCGAGGCCGGCGCCGGCACCGTCGTCAGCGGCTGGGAAGAAGCTCTCGCCGACGGGCGGGAAAGCGTCGGCCCGATCCGCGACGCGGCGAAGGCGATCGCGCGCGACGCGATCGCGGTGGTGATCTACACCTCGGGAACCGGCGGCGAGCCGAAGGGCGTGATGCTCAGCCACCGCTCGATCATTGCCAATTGCGTCGGCGCGGCCGATATCCTCTACGAGGTCGGCCTCGACGATGAGGTGTTCCTGTCCTTCCTGACGCTCTCCCATGCCTACGAGCATTCGGCCGGGCTGATGTTCCCGGTATCGATCGGGGCGCAGATCTATTTCGCCGAGCGGGTCGACACGCTGACGACGAACCTTCCCGAGGCGCGGCCGACGATCATGACCGCGGTGCCGCGGCTCTACGAGGTGATGCGCGAGCGAATTCTCAAGGGCATCGCGCGGGAGGGCGGGGCGAAAGCCTGGTTCTTCCAGAAGGCGGTGGACCTCGGGCGGAAGCGCTACGAGGGGACGCGGATGGCCCTCTGGGAGAAGGCGCTCGACCAGCTCGTCGACCGCATCGTCCGCGACAAGATCAGGGAACGCTTCGGCGGGCGGCTCAAGGCGCTGGTGTCCGGCGGTGCGCCGCTGAACTATGAGGTCGGCGTGTTCTTCACCGCGCTCGGCCTCCGCCTCCTGCAGGGCTACGGCCAGACCGAGGCGGGGCCGATCATTGCCTGCAACCGGGTCAACCTCGCGAAGCTGCGCACCGTCGGCCCGCCGATGAAGCATGTCGACCTCCGCATCGCCGAGGATGGCGAGATCCTGGTGCGCGGGCCGCTGCTGATGGACGGCTACCTGAACCATCCCGATGCAACCGCCGCGGTGCTGCAGGACGGCTGGCTGCATACCGGCGACATCGGCGTCCTCGACGAGGACCGCTACCTGAGGATCACCGACCGCAAGAAGGACATCATCGTCAACTCGGCGGGAGAGACGATCTCGCCGCTGAGGATCGAATCGACGCTGGCGCTGGAACCCGAGATCGGGGCGGCCATGGCGGTCGGCGACAATCGTCCGCATATGGTAGCGATCGTCGTTCCGGCGCCGACCTTCACCGCGGAATGGGCGAAGGCGAACAATGTCGAGGACGACCTGACGCGCCTCGCCGGCAACGATGCCTTTCGCAGCGCCCTCGGGCGGGCCATCGACCGGGCCAACCGGAGCCTCGGACCGGCCGAGCGGATCAAGCGCTTCGTCATCGCCGACCAGCCCTTCACCATCGAGAACGGGATGATCACGCCGACGATGAAGCTGCGCCGGCATGTCATCATCGAGCGCTGGAAGCCTGCCGTCGACCGCCTCTACGACGGGCGCGACTGACCGGGTCGGGTCGCTTTCGGGGCGGAGTCGGGCGGTGGCTGGAGGAGTGGCTTGCGGCATCGATCCCGAAGCCGTAGATCGATGCCTGCTTCGGCAAACACAATATCTCAGATCACGTTTCGGGTGAGGGTTACAGCATGGGAATCGAACGGAAACACGTCAATCAGCGGATGAGCCAGATCGTGACCAACGGCGGGCTTGTCTATCTCGCCGGCCAGGTCGCGCTTGACGCGCCCGGCACCAGCGTGGCGGAACAGACCCGCGCAACCCTCGCTCGCATCGACGCGCTTCTCGCCGAAGCGGGAACCGACAAGTCCAAGATTCTCAGCGCCAATGTCTGGCTCGCCGACATCTCGACCTTCGATGAGATGAACTCGGTGTGGGACGCCTGGGTTGCCGTGGGGAACCCGCCGGTCCGCGCCTGCGTCGAGGCGAAGCTCGCCGATCCGTCCTTCACGGTCGAGATCATGGTGACGGCCGCCGCCTGACCTCTTTCCCTAGAGGAGGCTTCTATCTCCGGCTTCTTCAACGGACGTCCGATTCTTGCTATCGAAAGGGTCGGATGGAGGCGGGATGACGACCGGGGAACAGGGCGTTGCGCAGGCGAAGGCTGTCCTGAACGCCGCCGATGCGGTTCAGCTCCGCTCGGTCAACGCCCAGCTTGAAGCGACAATCCGTGCGCTGCGGGCCGAACTCGAAAACGAGCGGGCCCGCGGCAACGCTGCTATTCGACAGACCGAAACCGACAACGCGGCCGAAATCGGCGGGCTGAAGGCGACGATCGACGCCATGCGCGGCCGTCTGGAGCAGGGCCAGAAGGCCGGCGACGCGGCGGTGCAGTCGGTGCGCGCCGCCTCGCGCAGCGAAGTCGCCGAACTGCAGGCGACGATCGTCGCGCTGAGGGCCGAGCTGGAGGCGGAGCGGACGCGACGAAACAACGATGCGTCGGAGCGCGAGCGGGCATTCGGCCAGGAACGCGCCATTCTCGAAGACCAGATCAGGGTCCTGCGTGCGAAGCTGGAAGCGGCGTCATGAACGATACGGTTCCACATCCCGGGGGCGAAGGACAGAAGCTGCCGCGTTCGGAGCAGGAGGCCTACAGGCGCGCCCGTATCCTGCTCGAGGTCTCCCGCAGATGCGCGCTCAAGCAGACCCTCGACGGTCTCCTGCAGGAACTGGTGGAACTGACGTCGCGCGAACTCGACTGTGATCGCGGAACGCTTTTCCTCAACGATCCCGGGACGTCGGAGCTTTATTCGCGGGTGGCGCAGGGCAACCTCACCCACGAGATACGCATCCTCAACAATACCGGCTTCGCCGGCTATTCCTTCCAGACCGGCGAGGCCATCCTGACGTCGGACCCGTATTCCGACGACCGCTTCAATCCGAGCGTCGACGAGCGGACCGGCTATCGCACCGAGAGCATGGCCTGCGTGCCGGTGAGGACGCTCGCCGGCGAGACGATCGGCGTGATGCAGTGCCTCAACAAGCGAAGCGGCGCGTTCACCGAGGACGATCTCGACCTCCTCTCCGACATGACGAGCCAGGCGGCGATCGCCCTGCAGAGCCATCAATATGTCGAGCAGATCGAGCGGATCAGGATCAAGGAGACGGCCTTCCTCGAGCTGGTCTCCGAGATCAGTTCGGAATTCGACCTCTCCTCGATCCTCGTCAGGGTCGTCAAGGAGACAACCGCCATGCTCAATGCCGAGCGGGCGACGATCTTCCTTCACGATGCGAGCAGCGGGACCCTGTTCTCGCGGGTCTCCTCGGGCGGCGAGATCAGCGAGATTCGCTTCCCCAGCCATCTCGGCATTGCCGGGGCTGTGTTCACCTCGGGCGAGAGCATGAACATCCCCTATGCCTATGCCGATCTCAGGTTCAATCCGGCCTTCGACAAGCAGACCGGCTTCTTCACGCGCTCGATCCTGTGCGTGCCGATCGTCAACAAGGACAACAAGGTGATCGGCGTCTCGCAGATGCTCAACAAGCGGGGCGGCATCTTCACCGACGAGGACGAGCAGCGGCTGAAGGCCTTCACCGGGCAGATCGCCATCGCGCTCGAGAATTCCAAGCTGTTCGACGATGTCCGGCGGATGAAGGACTATACCGACAGCATGCTGCAGAGCATGTCGAACGGCGTGATCACCCTCGACCCGAAGAATACGGTCGTGACCTGCAACGCGTCGGGCGGTCGCATCTGGTCATGCGCGCCCGAGGACCTGGTCGGGAAGCCGCTCGAGACGCTGATCGGCGCCGGCAACGAATGGCTCGCCGGCGAGATCGGGAAGGTGATGTCGAGCCGCCAGAGCGAGATCTTCCTCGACGTCTCGCTGACGCTGGCCGGTACCGAGAAGTCGGTCAACCTCACCGTCATGCCGCTCCTCACCGACGGCGGCTCGGCGGAGATCGGGACGATGCTGATGTTCGACGACATCAGCTCGGAGAAGCGCATGATGTCGACCATGTCGCGCTACATGGACCCGGTCATTGCCACCCAGCTTCTCGATGGCAAGGGCACCGAGATGCTCGGCGGGCTTTCGACCGAGGCGACGGTGATGTTCACCGACATCCGCGGCTTCACCCCGATCACCGAGGAATACGGGGCGCAGGGCACGGTCTCCTTCCTCAACGAGTATTTCACGATGATGGTCGAGTGCATCGCCAACGAGGGTGGCATGCTCGACAAGTTCATCGGCGATGCGATCATGGCCTGCTTCGGCCTGCCGATGCCGCATGACGACGATCCCGACCGCGCTGTGAGGGCGGCTATCGCCATGGTGCGGCGGCTGTGGGCATGGAACGTCGAGCGCGCGGCGGCCGGGCTGCGAACGGTCGACATGGGGGTCGGCATCAACACCGACCAGGTGGTGTCGGGGAACATCGGTTCGCCGCGCCGGATGGACTATACGGTGATCGGCGACGGGGTGAACCTCGCCTCGCGGCTGGAAAGCGCCTGCAAGTCCTATGGCGCCCGCATCCTGATTTCGGAGACGACGGCGCGCCAGCTGCGCGGCACTTACCGGATGCGCGACATCGACCTGG
>JAGRKY010000560.1 GCA_020442095.1 Bauldia sp. | reverse complement strand
GGCGCCTCGTACATGGTCAGGCACCAGTTCGTCGTCTCGGGATCGAAGCGGACGCCGCCGCCGGGACCGCCGGTCTCCGCCCAGTACATCGGCCGGATATAGAGCGCGGCGTCTCGGTCGAAATGGCGCATGCCTTCCTCGGCGAGCGCCATCCAGGTCTCCTGGTCGACGACCGGCTTGAGGGCGAGGTGGGTAGCCGAGTTGTTGACCCGGATGAAGTGGAGGTCGAGATCGGGCGACACGCCCTCGAAGGCGCGGCCGCCGTCGAAGACGACCGAGCCAAGCCAGGTCGCATGGGTGCGGACCCCCATGATCGGGACATTGCCCTCATGCCAGCCATCGTCGAAGAACGTCCAGGTCTTCGATGGCGCAGCGGCTATCTTGTCGATCGTCATGACCCATTCCTTCCATCGTCCCCGAGATCAGCCGGGGCTTCCGGGCGGCTGTCGCGAAAGATTCGCCTAACACTATGCCGCCTAGTATGAACCGGTCGCTTAAATAGCGCAGGTATTCTCGCGTGCCCCTCGATCCCCACGCCAAGCGTCTTCTCGACATGCTCGCGCTCGCCCGGCCGGCCGACCCGGCGCAAATGGCGATCGAGGAGCGCCGCGAGTCGTTCCGCAAGCTGATGGCGCTGTCGCGCGGCGGGGCCGATGTCGCGAGCGTCGAGGACCGCACGATCCCGGGGCCCGGTGGTCCGCTGACAGTGCGCTTCTACCGGCCGGAAGGCGAGGGCGACGGCCCGCTGCCGGTGGTCATCTTCTTCCATGGCGGCGGGCTGGTTGCCGGCGATCTCGACACCCATGACGCGCTCTGCCGGATTCTGTGCCATGGCATCGGGGCGATCGTCGCGGCGGCCGATTATCGGCTCGCGCCGGAACATCCCTTCCCGGCGGCGATCGAGGACAGCATCGCGGCGACCGCCTGGATTGCGGAAAACGCCGCCGGTCTCGGCATCGATCCCGAACGCATTGTCGTTGCCGGCGACTCGGGCGGCGGCACGCTCGCCACGATCGTTTGCCAGAAGGCACGGGAAGCAGGGCCGCGGATCGCGCTGCAGCTTCTTCTGTGCCCGGTGCTCGACCTCGGCGCCGAGACCGCATCGCGGCAGGAATTCGCCACCGGCTATCTGCTTGACCGGGCGTTGATGGCCCGCGACCTCGAACATTACGGACCGGTCGACCCGCGCGATCCGCTGGTGTCGCCGCTCCGCGCGGATGACCTCGCGGGGATGCCGCGGACACTGATCCATTCGGCCGCGTTCGACCCGCTGCGCGATGAGGACGCGGCGTATGCGAGGCGCCTCGAAGAGGCCGGCGTCGCGGTCAGCCACACGTGTCACGCCGGCATGCCGCATCATTTCTACGGTCTCACCGGAATCGTCCCGGCGGCCCGGGAAAGCCTCGATGCGATCTGCCGCGAGGCGCGGGCGGTGCTGGCGCGATAGGCGGGGCTCAGAGGCGAATCCGGCCGTCGGCGATCGCGGCGAAGAGGTCCTGGTCGAGCCGTGCATAGGTCGATTCACGCGGGTCGTCGAAATAGAGCGGATCGGCAATGACGCCGGGATCGAAGCCTTCGGACGCGAGGCCGAAGGTCTTCGGCTTGAAGGTCTCCGTCATCTCCAGTTCGTCCGTGATCCGCAGGAAGATGGGACGCGCATAGCCGGGCAGCTGCGTCTCAAGATGGGCATGGAGCGTCGCGGGATCGAAGCCGTCATCGACCTTGAGCGCGGCCATGCCGGCGCGGCCTTCGGCACCCGGCACAGCGACGCCATAGACATGGGCGGCGACGACGCCGGGGCAGGAGGCAATCGCCGCGTGGACCTCGAGCGTCGAGACGTTCTCGCCCTTCCAGCGGAAGGAGCCGCCGACCCGGTCGACGAAATAGAAGAAGCCCTTCTCGTCCTGGCGCATCAGGTCGCCGGTGCGGAACCATGCGTCGCCGGGCTCGAAGACGTCGCGGAGCAGCTTCCGTTCGGTCTCGGTGTCGCTGGTATAGCCCTCGAAGCGGGTCTCGGCGTTGATCCGTCCGATCGCCTCGCCGGCCTCGTTCCGTGCAGAGCGGATGCAGCGGCCGTCCGCGTCGCGGAGCGGGGTCCCCGACTCGGGATCGAATTGCACGATCGCGGCCGGGAAACGATGGGCGAGATAGGGCGGGATCCTGCCGATGGCGCCAACCTTGCCCTCAAGATTGTAGAGGGAAAAGGTGCCTTCGGTCGCGGCGTAGAATTCGAGGATCTGCGGGATGCGGAAGCGGGCCTGGAATTCCTCCCAGACGTCGGCGCGCAGCCCGTTGCCGCAGCAGAGCCTGAGGCGGTGCTGGCGCTCCTGCGGCGACGGCAGAGCGGCGGTAAGATAGCGGCAGAGCTCGCCGATATACTGGAAGAGCGTGCAGTCCCAGTCGACGATGTCGTTCCAGAATTGCCGGGCCGAAAAGCGCTCGCGCAGGACCACCGAGCCGCCGCTGACGAGGACGCTGGCCGGCGCCACGACACCGCCGATGCTGTGATACATCGGCAGGCAGTCGTACATGCGGTCGTCCGGCGTGGTCCGCATCATCCCGGCGAACCAGTAGGCCCAGGTGACGATGCGGCGGTGGCTGACATTGGCGGCCTTGGGCAGGCCGGTGGTGCCC
>JAGRKY010000051.1 GCA_020442095.1 Bauldia sp. | reverse complement strand
TCGTCATCCGCGCTATCCTCGCCCGCATGGGGATCGCGGCCGAGACCGACGCCGACGTCGCGACGAGCCTCGCGATCGTCGCGCCGATCAAGGACGCCGCGCTCGAGACGCCGCCCGACGCCGTCTGCCACATTCCCGAATGGCTGAAGGACGGCCGCTCCTGGGGCATCGCCTGCCAGCTCTACAGCCTGCGCTCGGCGCGCAACTGGGGCGTCGGCGATTTCGAGGACCTGGCGCGGATGGCCGAGATCGCCGCGGCGGCCGGCGCCGATTTCCTCGGCGTCAATCCGCTCCACGCGCTGTTCATCGCCGCGCCCGAGCGCTGCAGCCCCTTCTTCCCGTCGAGCCGCCAGTTCCTCAACACGGTCTATATCGCCATCGACAAGGTGCCGGGGGCCGATGCGCTGGGTGACGCCCTCGAACCCCCCGACGACATCCGCGCGAGCGAGCTGATCGACTACGCCCGGATCGGCGCGGTCAAGCGCAAGGCGCTCGGCTTCCTGTTCCGGATCTTCGAGGATCGAGCCTCCGACGAGGACACCGCCGATTTCGCCGGCTTCGTCGCCGAGCGCGGCCGTTCGCTCTACCTCCATGCCCTGTTCGAGGCGCTGTCGGAGGAGATGGTCGAGCGCGGCCACGGGCCGACCTGGCATGGCTGGCCGGAGGCCTACCGCGATCCGGCCTCCGACGCGGTACGCGCCTTCGCCAACGATCACGCCGCCAGTGTCTCCTTCCATTCCTGGCTGCAATGGCTCGCCGACCGCCAGCTTGCCGCCGCGCAGGCGCGGGCGGTCGCCGCCGGCATGCGGATCGGCCTCTATCTCGATCTCGCGGTCGGCGTCGCGCCGGACGGCTCGGACACCTGGGCGGATCGCGACCTGGTTGCGTCAGGCGTGCGGATCGGCGCGCCGCCGGACTATTTCAACGCCGCCGGGCAGGACTGGGGCCTCGCGCCGCTGTCGCCCGGCGGATTGATCGCGCACGAATTCAAGCCCTACCGTCTGGCGCTCGACACGGTGCTCCGCCATGCCGGCGCGCTCCGTATCGACCACGCCATGAGCCTCTACCGGCTCTACTGGATCGCCAACGGCTTCGACGCGGCCGACGGCGTCTATGTCCACTATCCCTACCAGGCGATGGTCAGGACGCTCGCCGACGTCTCGCGCCACCGCCGGACGATCGTCATCGGCGAGGACCTCGGCGTCGTCCCGACCGGCTTCCGCGAGGCGATGCGCGCCGCCGAGATCCAGAGCTACAAGGTGCTCTTTTTCGAGAAGGAGGGCGATTTCTTCCTCGCCCCGGAGGATTATCCGCGCGAGGCGATGGCCTGCATCACCATCCACGACCTCCATACGCTGGCCGGCTGGTGGCAGGCGCGCGACCAGGTGGTGCTCGATGCCGCCGGCGTGCTGCAGGCGCACAACCTCGGCGATCTCTTCGAGAGCCGCGCCCATGAGCGGCGGCGCCTGCTCGGCATGCTCTACGACCGGGGCCTGCTGCCCGAGGCGATGATCCCGGTCATGCATGCCGAGGCCGAGGCGACGCCAGAGCTGCCGGTCGAGGTCGCGGTCGCCGTCTACCGCATGGTCGCGCGGTCGCCCTGCCGGCTGATCGTGGTCGCGGCGGAGGACCTTGCCGGCCAGATCGAGCAGGTCAACGTGCCCGGCACCATCGACCAGCACCCGAACTGGAAGCGCCGGCTGCCGGTTCCGATCGAGGAACTCGCCGCCTTTCCGTTCTTCGGCGCGCTCACCGCGGCGATGCGCGCGGAGCGGCCGCGCGGAGACTGATCGCCGCGATCGGCGCCGTCAGTCCATATGCCACTGCAGCGGCAGCAGGAAGGGGAAGCCGCGCTGCTCGTCGACCTCGATCTTCATCACCGGCGCCATCCA
>JAGRKY010000559.1 GCA_020442095.1 Bauldia sp. | reverse complement strand
GAGTCGAGCGCGCCGAGCAGGTTGCCGATGTGGTTGTCTTCCGGCGTGTAGAGCCCGCCCATGACGACCCGGACACCGGTAAAATACTGGGCAAGCGTCCAGTCCGGCCCAGTGTTGCGGAGGAGCGATTCCCAAGTGTGCCGGTGGGTATCGATGAAGCCCGGGATGGCGATCTTGTTTGTGCCGTCGATGATCTCCGCATCGTCGGCCTGGATCGACGGCGCGATCTCCTTGATCTTCGTGCCGTCGATGAGGATGTCGCCACGATGAAAGTCGCCGATCTTCGGATCGACCGTGAGGATGGTTGCGTTCCTGATGAGCTTCCGGGCCATATGGTATTTCCTCCCTTGAACGTCCCTGCCGCGCCCGTCGCGGCACAGATTGCGATTACCGATCAGTGCCCGGCAACGGCCGGTCCGCGCGCCCGCGAATACATCGCCGTCGCGACGAGAATGAGCAGCCCGGGCAGCCAGTATTGCCAGGCGGTGCCGAGCCCAAGGAAACCCGTGGCCGACGTGATCTCCTGGATGAGGATGACGCCGGCAAGCGCCCCGAGGAACGAGCCGCGGCCGCCGAAGATGCTGGCGCCGCCGAGCACCACGGCGGAAATGCTTTGCAGTGTGTAGTTCTGCCCGACGCTCGGGTCACCGATACCGATCTGGGCGGAGAGAAGAATCCCGCCAAACGCTGTGAAGACCGAGCAGAGCACATAGGCGATGATGACGCTGCGATTCACCCGCGCGCCAACACGCTTGGCCGCGGTCT
Organism: Bauldia sp.; assembly: GCA_020442095.1. Next base: position 9,299 of record JAGRKY010000559.1, on the reverse strand, counting down.
CGTTCGAGCCGATCGCACGGATCTCCCTGCCGAAATGCGAGCGCCGCAACGCGACTTCAAGCAGGATCACGACAACCACGGCGATGAGAAATGCGATCGGGAACGGGCCGATCTTCGTTTTGATCGTGCTGACGATCTCCGAGCGGTAATAGCCGTCGGGGACCGAGCGCAGGGCGAGTGACACGCCCTGCAGGGCGATGAACATCGCCAGCGTCGCGACCACCGCCGACAGGCCGACGATCCTGATGAGGATGCCGTTTATCAGCCCGGCGAGCGCCGCGGCGCCGATCGCCGCCGCGATGCCGAGCGCAAGCATCGCTCCGGACTGATCATCGCCGACGAAGAAGGAAAGGATGACCACCACCAACCCCGTCAATGGACCGACGGACAGGTCAATGCCGCCGGTCAGCAGGACAGTCAGCTGGCCGATACTGACGAAGGCCAGGGCGCTGGCCAGGAAAAGCAGCGAGTTGATGCTTCGATCGCTGAGGAATTTCGGATTGATGCCGGTCGTATAGGCGGCCAGCGCAAGAATAAGTCCGGCGAGAATAAGAACGGGCGCGTAGTCGCCGGACAGGAAATCCATCAGTCGTGTCGCGCCACTCCGGGTCGCGTCCGCCGCCTTCTGCAGCGTCGTTGCGGCGCCGATCGCAGCGCCGGTGATCTTCTCTTCGGTGACCTCGTCTCCGGTCAGGGTCTCGACGACGCTCCCCCGCGAGAAGACGAGGACGCGGTCGCAGAGCCCCTGCAGCTCAACCGCATCCGACGACAGCACGACGAGCCCGGCCCCGTTGGCGGCGATATCGCGGAGAACCCGATAGAGCTCAACGCGCGCGCCGGCATCGACGCCCCGGGTAGGCTCGTCGGCAAGGAGCACCGCCGGACGGCGCGCCATCGATCGCGCGAAAAGCACCTTCTGCTGGTTGCCGCCCGACAGCTGGGAGATGGGGTCTTCGGGAGAACGCAACTTGATCGCAAGCGACTCCGTCTCGCCGTCGACCAGGGCTGTCTCGGCGCGCCGCGAAACGAAGCCGAGCCGCGACAGGGCGCCGAGCACGAGCGCCGTGAGGTTTTCCCGGATCGAGAGCGAGAGAAACAGCCCCTCGGCGTGGCGGTCGCCCGGCAGGTAAACGATGCCCCCCTTCTGGATGGCGACCGGATCGCCAAGCACGAGCGGCTTGCCGTCGACGGACAGTTCGCCGCTCGCCTGTTCGAGACCGGCCAGCGCGCGGAGGAATTCGCGCTGGCCGTTCCCTTCCACGCCTGCGAGACCGACGATCTCGCCGCGCTGCACCGCAAGGTCGACGCCATGCAGATTCCGGCCGGTGACACGCCTGGCGGCGAGCACCGTGCCGGAGTCCGAACCGACGGCAGCCTTGGGAGGAAATGCCCGGTCGATCGAGCGACCGATGATCAGCGAGAGGATCTCGCTTTCTGAAATGCTTGCCGCCTCGAACGTCCCGCGGAAGCGGCCATCGCGGAGGATGCTGATGCGATCGGCGACCCGGCGGACTTCGGGGAGCCGGTGCGAAATGTAGATGACCGCCGTGCCGGTCGCCTTGATCGCGGCGATCTGCTCGAAGAGACGCTCGGTCTCGCTCGCCGTCAGCGCTTCCGTCGGCTCGTCGAGAACGAGGACTTTCGGCTTCAGGGCGAGCGCCTTTGCGATCTCGACGAGCTGGCGTTCGGCAACGCTGAGCTGGCCGACCCGCGTGCGTCGGTCGAAGGTCGCGCCCACGGCTCCAAGCTTCTCGTCGATCCAGCGGTCGTCGGGCACCCCGCCACGACGGTTGCGAGGAACGCAATAGAGCAGGTTCTCGGCGACCGTCAGGTCGTCGAGAACCGAGGTGTGCTGATAGACGACGGCCATGCCGAGCGCCTGCGCTTCGAGCGGCGAAGCATCCGCAAGGCGCTCGCCACCGATCTCGATCGTGCCGGAGTCGGCGGGAAGCGCCCCCGCCGCGACCGCCATCAGCGTCGACTTGCCCGCGCCATTCTCGCCCAGCAGCGCATGGACCTCGCCCTCGGTCACCTCCAGCGACACGTGGTCGAGGGCGATGACGCCGGGGAAGGCCTTGGTAACGTCCGTCAGGCGGAGAACGACGCGGGAAGTCATGCCGTCACTACTCGGTCTGGCCGTAGGTCTCGAGCTGCTCGGGGGTCAGCACCACCGAGATGAACGCATCCGGCGGCTGATCCGGATCGCACTTCGGCTCCATGCCGGCCAGCGTGTCCTCGTAGAATGGCAACTGGTAGAGGCTTGGCTCGTTGTTCTCGAGGCCCTGCGCCGCAGCAATCGCCTTACGCGCCGCGACCCGGCCCATCCAGGTCCTCGCCGAGAGGGTTCCCAATTCGAGGTCCGCATTGTCCGGCTTCAGCTTGGCGTATTCGCAGCCGAACTCGTTGCCCTCGAGCGTCGCGATCGGCACCAGCGGCTTGTTGGCGGCCTCGTATGCACGCAGCACCCCGAGACCGGTGAAGCCGTCACTGTCGTTGATGATGCCGTCGACCTGCGGATACTTGGAGAGCAGCGCCGTCAGGGTCTTCTGCAGGAGCGCCGCATCCCAGTTGGTAACCGGCCAGTCGTCAAAGCCGGTCAGCATGGTCATGTCGGGATACTTCTCCATCGCCTTCTTGACGCCGGCGAGCGCATTGGCGCTGACCGGATTGCCGGGAGGGCCTCCGAGGAAGATGATGTTTCCCTTGTTGTCGAGTGCCTTGGCCATCCAGTCGGCCCACTTCATGCCGGCGTCGATCTGGTCCCAGTCGACATAGGCGACATAATCCTCACCGGGCGTGCCACCAGGATCGGCAGCCCAGGCCACCACCTTGACGCCCGCGTCGGTCGCCGCCCTGAGCGAAGGGAGCTGGGCCTTGCCGAAATCCGGGATGATCACCAGCGCGTCGACGCCTTCCGCGACCAGCGCGTTGACGTCGGCGATCGACTTCTGGAGGTCGCCCTGCCCGATGCGGACCACCTGCGTGACGTTCGGGCATTTCGCCGCTTCCGAGCGGACCGCGGCCATCGAAGACTTCGACCAGCCGTTGACGCCGAAGCCGTCATGGATGCCAAGCGTGATCGGCTTGTCGCCGCAGAACGACGTGTCTTCGGTGATGCCCGAGGCCGCCATGATCTGATCGGCGGTCATGTCTTCGGCGGAAGCCGTACCTGCGATGGCGAGCGACGCCGCTGCGGCCAGCAACGCCGCGCGCAGCGGCTTTTCCCCTATTCTCATGTTCCACTCCCTGGTTGCGGCCTTTGCGGCCTGGAATTTCGAGCCTGAATGGCTGACGGAGGCTCAGCCGCCTTGCCCATCCGGATACACCCGCGTCAGCTGGCGCCCTCCCGGGTGCCGGATGAAAGCTGCGTCGCCGGGGCCATGGCGCGGCGACCGAACAGGGTCGACCAAGGAACGAGGCGAAGCCCCATCCCGAGCGCGATGATCACGGCCTGAATGATGAATTGCGCGGAGGTGCTCGCCCCCATGCCGATCGTCACCTGCTGGAGCTGGGTCAGGAACACAGCGCCAACCGCCGTGGCGGCAACGCTTCCCGCGCCGCCGAGCAGCGAGGTGCCGCCGAGCACGACGACGGTGATTGTCGGCAACAGGTAGGTGTTGCCAACGAGCAGGCTGGGGATGCCGAGATACCCGGCGAGCAGGATGCCGGCGAAGGCGTAGGACGCGCCGGCGGCGACGTAGGTCGCGACCCGGTAGCTATCGACCCGCATGCCGGCCGCCCGCGCCGCCCGGTTGCTGGCGCCGATCGCCACGAAGCGGCGCCCGATCGCGGTGTAGCGGATGATCACTTCGACGATGATGATCGCCGCCACCGCGACGAAGGCGAGATTGGGGATGCCGCCGACGCGGCCGACGGCGAAATCGCCGAGCAGCGACGGGACCTCGTGGGTCGAGGTGCCCTTGGTGAGATGAAGCACGGTCCCGTAGAGGAGCGCGTTGACCGCAAGCGTCGCCACAAAGGGCGTGACGCGGAAGCGGGTCACCGCGATGCCGCAGACGAGGCCCGACACGACTCCCGCCCCCAGAGCGGCGAGCGCCCAGGGCAGAAGCAGCGCGTTGTCGCCGGCCGGGTATTTGGTGACGAGGACCGCGGCAAGCGAAATGACTCCCGGCACCGTCAGGTCGAGCCCGCCATGCTGGATCACCAGCGTCTGGCCGATGGCGGCGATCGCCAGGATCGAGGCGAAAGAGAACACGGTCAGCATCGAGCTGCCCGAAATGCTCCCCGGCGCGAGCAGGGGGCTGATCGCGAAGAGCAGCGCGGTCACCGGCCATATGAACAGGAACTGCATATGGAGGGGGCGAAAGGACCGGATGATCGACATTGTCATTGGCCGCGCCATGACAGCGCAGCCTTCCTCCCCTTATGGCCTATTTTTCAATCGATTGTTTTGAAACGATTTAAGCGCTCTGCAACCTTGGTTGGCAAGGGCGAATTTGTCCAATCTGCCCACTGCTCACAACGTTTTCCCGATTTCCCGGCAGCGTCACCCGATGAGTTGTTCGGTAGTCGGATCGAAGAGCATCGCGCGGGCCGGATCAATCTTGAGCCCGAAGCGCTGGCCGGCGACGCTGGTCCCCGGCGGAAGCCGGGCAATCACCTCGGCGCCGGCGAGCGTCATGAAGGCAAGGTTGTCCGCGCCCGTCGGCTCGATGACGTCGATCAGCGCCTCGAAGCCGGTGCCCGGCGCCGCGCCGCCTGCATCCGGGGTGATCGCCTCGGGGCGGATGCCGAGCAGGATCTTCTTCCCCTTGTAAGCCGCCATCGCGCCGTCGAACCCGCCGATGGCAAGCCGGATGTCGCCCTCCTGGCGCGCGATCCTGACGACGGCATTGCCCCCCTCCTCCTCCAGCGTGCCGGGTATGAGATTCATCGGCGGCGAGCCGATGAAGCCAGCGACGAACAAGTTTGCCGGCCGGTCGTAGATCTCCTGCGGAGCCGCCATCTGCTGGACCGCGCCCCCTTTCATCACCACTACCTTGGTGGCAAGCGTCATCGCCTCGATCTGGTCGTGGGTCACGTAGACGACGGTGACGCCGAGGCTCTGGTGCAGCTTCTTGAGCTCGGTCCGCATCTCGACGCGGAGCTTGGCATCGAGATTGGAGAGCGGTTCGTCGAAGAGGAAGACCTTCGGGTCGCGGACAAGTGCGCGGCCCATGGCGACCCGCTGACGTTGACCGCCCGAGAGCTGGTGCGGACGGCGGTCCAGCAGCGAATCGAGCTGGAGCAGAGACGCCACGCGCTTCACTTCGGCATCGCGCTCGGCCTTCGGCACGCCACGCACCTTCATGCCGAAGCTCATGTTCTGATGGACGTTCATCGACGGGTAGAGCGCGTAGGACTGGAACACCATGGCGATGTCCCGGTCCTTCGGCGCGTAGTCGTTAACGACCCGCCCCTCGATCAGGATGTCGCCGGCAGTCACCGGCTCGAGTCCCGCGATCATGTTGAGGAGGGTCGACTTTCCGCATCCTGACGGCCCGAGAAGGACGAGGAACTCGCCATCGGCCGCCTCGAGGCTTACGGCGTCCAGAACGGTCAGCGATCCGAATGCCTTGGAGACCTCTCTCACCTCGAGCGATGCCATCGCGCCCCTACCCCTTTACCGATCCGGACATCAGGCCGCGGATGAAATACTTGCCGGCCACGACATAGAGGATGAGCGTGGGAATGGCCGCCAGCATCGCGGCCGCCATATGGACATTGTACGGCTTCTCCCCGGTGCTCGTGTTCACGATGTTATTGAGCGCGACCATGATCGGCGCGTTCGACCCGAACGCATAGGCCGAGCCGAACAGGAAATCGTTCCATATGTTGGTGAACATCCAGATTACCGAGACGATCAGGATCGGCGTCGAGATCGGCAGCATGACGCTCCAGAAGGTGCGGAAGAATCCTGCGCCGTCGACCTGCGCGGCTTTCACCAGCTCCTGCGGCACCGTGTAGTAGAAGCCACGGGCGAAGACCGTGGTGAACGGCAAGCCATAGATGGTGTGGACGAAGATCAGCCCTGCCAGATTGCCCGACAGGCCGAGGCTGCCGAGGGTTCGCGCCATCGGGATGAGTACCGACTGGTACGGCGTGAACGTGCCGAAGAGGATCAGTCCGAAGACCAGCCGGTGGTACGGGAAACGGAACTTGGTCAGCGCGAAGCCGTTGAGCGCGCCGATCAGCGTGCCGATCACCGTCGCGGGAATGACGATGATGAAGGTGTTGAGATAGAAGCCCTTGAGGCCGACGCATTCGACGCCGACGCACGCTTCCGACCAGGCAGCCCGCCACGGTTCGAGGGTCGGTTCGGCCGGCAGCGCCAGGATATTGCCGGCGTGGATCTCGGAAAGCGGCTTGATCGAGGTAAGCAGCATCACCGCCAGCGGGAAGAGATAGACCAGGGCGAAGAAGCCCAGCCCGCCGTAGACGACGACGCGCTCGATGATCCGGCTCCGCCGCGCCGAGCGGACGATCGCCGCATGATCGACTGTCGCCGCCTCAACGCTCACGGCGCGCCTCCCGCCGCAATTCGCCGTAGATGAAGGGGATCATCAGGGCGAGCACGGAAACGAAGATCATGATCGCGCTCGCCGCCGCGAGGCCGAGCCGCTGCCGCCCGAAGGCGAACTGGTACATGAAGTTGGTCGGCAGGTCGGTCGCAAAGCCGGGGCCGCCGCCGGTCATCGCCACCATCAGGTCGAAGGTGCGGATAGCGAGCGCCACCATGATGATGAAGACGGTAAGGAACGCCGGCCGCAGCAGCGGCATCACGACGCTCCAGTAGGTGCGCACCATCCCTGCCCCGTCGATCTTCGCGGCCTTGACGATCTCCGGATCGACGCCGCGAATAGTCGCGAGAAAGACCGCCATGGCGAAGCCGGATCCTTGCCAGACGGCGGCAATGATCAGCGTGTAGATCGCCCGGTCGGGATTGGCGATCCAGTCGAACTGAAAGCTGGTGAAGCCCCAGTCATGCATCAGCTTCTCGAGGCCGAGGCCGGGATTGAGGGCCCACTTCCAGGCCGTGCCGGTGACGATGAACGAGATGGCCAGCGGGTAGAGGTAGATGGTGCGGAACAGACCCTCGGCCTTGATCTTCTGGTCGAGCAGGATGGCCAGCAGCAGACCGACGGCCGTCGAGATGCCGACGAAGCCGATGGTGAAGACGACAAGGTTGGTGACGCTTGCGTGCCAGCGGCTGTTCGACCACAGCGACACATACTGGGTGAATCCGATGAACTCGAAGCGCGGGATCGTCTTGGAATCCGTGAACGACAGAGCGCCTGTCCAGGAGACGAATCCGTAGACGAAGTAGATGACGATCAGAACCGTCGGAAGGACGACGAAGATGTTGACCCGCGCGGTGAGCCAGCGGCCGACAACCGACCGTCGGTGGTCCGGATCATGGTGTCTGGATGGATCGGCTGACGTCATCGAACCGGATTTTCCGCGTCACATGCCGTCGAGCCTCCTGCATCGCGGCCCGGCAGCGTCAAAACGGGCGGCGGAGACAGACTCCGGCCGCCCGCATTGTAGAACAGGACGCTCAGAGTTCCGACAGGCCCTGGTTGATCTTGGCGATCGCGTCCTCGGCGGTCATGTCCGGCGTGTTTGCGAATTCATTGACGACATCCTCAAACACACCGCGGACGTCGGTGGTCTGTGCTGAATTCTGCGACAGCGACGGGACCATGGTGCCGGCCTTCACAGCCTCGGCCCGGTCGGCGATGCCCTTCTGGCCGCAGAAGCCGAAGTTATCCGGCTTGACGTCGAGCCGCGCCGGTATGGATCCCTTGCGGATGTTGAAGGCTTCCTGGACTGCCGGGTCCATGGTGATCGCAGCAAGCTTCTTCTGTGCCTCGACCCCGGCCTCGTCCAATCCGTCGAAGAAACCCCAATAGTCGGCGAGCCAGACGAATTGCCCTTCCGTCCCGGGACCATTGGCGCAGACGTAATCAACATTCGCTTCCTTGCCGGCGACGTTGAATTCGCCGAGCGCCCAGTCGCCCGCGAGCGCCATCGCCGCCTTGCCGTCCATCACCATGGCGATCGACAGGTTCCAGTCACGGTTCGGATAGCCTTCGTCGACGTAGGAAAGCACCTTCCGGTAGGTGTCGAACACCTGCTTCATCGTATCGCCGGACAGCGCGTCCGGGTCGAGCTCCTCGATCGCCGCCTTGTGGAAGGCCGGGCCACCGATGCCATTAACGACCGCCTCCCAGAGGAACAACTCCTGCCAGGCCTGGCCGCCATGGGCGATCGGAATGACGCCATCGGCCTTCATCTTGTCGGCCATGGCGAAAAAATCATCCCATGTCTTCGGGGGCTCGCCGCCGTACTTGTCGAGGAGCTCCTTGTTGATCCAGATCCAGTTATGGCGATGGGTATTGAACGGTGCGCCGACCCAGTGCCCGCCGGTATAGGCGTAGGCCTTGAGCTGCGGATCGAGCACACCCTCCGCATCCCACCCCTGCGCCTTGGCAACATCGTCGAGGTCGGTCAGCAGACCCTCCTCGGCGAACTGGCGGATTTGCGCACTATGCATCTGCATCGCAGCCGGCGGATTGCCAGCCGCGATCCGCGCCTGCAGCACCTGGTAGGCGTTCATGCCGGCGCCGCCGGCGACCGCCGCGTCCTCCCAGACAATGCCCGCCTTTTCGGCTTCGTCCTTGATGACCTGCATGGCGTTTGCCTCGCCGCCGGAGGTCCAGAAATGCATCAGCTCCAGCGTCGTGCCCTGCGCATTCGCAGCGCCGATCGAGAGCGCGCAAATCGACGCGAACGTCGCGCCGGCAATCGTCATCTTTCGAATCTTGTTCATCGAGGTTCCTCCCAGGATAACCATCTTCCTCTCGGTGCCCGCGGCCCGGGCGTTGCCTTGCCGGCCGTGCAGCCGCAGTGATCGGTGGCTCCTCTCTCACCGTCACCGGCCATGAACTTCGCGGCCGTGCGCCCTGCCTCCGCACGAACGGACCGACGAGTTGAAATCGATTTAAAGCCATCCATTCTGTGAAGGCAAGTCAATTCCCTATCCGTTCAGGGATAGAGGGCCGCGAACCTGGACCGCTCCATAAAGCCGCACAAAAACGTTTTACCCACACATTCCGCAGAGCAGGCTTCGGCACTCAAAGCGACTGCCTTGCCCCGTCACTCGCTGCGGATTTGGTGATCGCTTCGAAGATCTTGATGTTCTCGACAAGCTCTTGCGGTGTAAAGCGGTAAGCTGCCTTGCCTTGGACCGCATCGGCCCAGGCCTCGAAGTTCTGCGTCACCGCGTCGTTCGCCTC